>QXYP01000036.1 GCA_009886815.1 Halieaceae bacterium | reverse complement strand
ACCAGCGACCCATTGATTAACAGTCAATTGCTCTACCAACTGAGCTAAGGCGGAAAGGCTTCCGTAAGGAAGGCGCGAATAGTAATTAGCAGCCCGCGGAGTGTCAATACCCAGACGGCTGTCACAGATGTGTCGTCAATGGTTTTCCTGCAAAGTCTGCAAATCATTCATACTCAGCTTCCTAGGTCTGGATTGAAGGGTTAAGAGGTGTTTTTTGTCAAAATTGTTTGAGATTTCATCGAGCTTCGAGCCCGCGGGAGACCAGCCGGCTGCAATTGTGCAGCTGACCGAGGGGATTCAGGCAGGGCTAGCCTCGCAGATATTGCTTGGTGTTACCGGTTCAGGCAAAACCTTCACCATGGCGCACGTCATTGAAAAGCTGCAGCGACCCACGATTGTTATGGCGCATAACAAAACCCTGGCGGCACAGCTCTATGGCGAGTTTAAGGAGTTCTTTCCCAATAACGCGGTGGAGTACTTCGTGTCGTATTACGATTACTTTCAGCCTGAAGCCTATGTGCCGTCCTCAGACACGTTTATTGAGAAAGATGCGCAGGTGAACGATCACATTGAGCAAATGCGGCTGTCGGCTACTAAGGCCCTATTAGAGCGTGAGGATTGCCTGGTGGTGGCGACGGTCTCGGCAATTTATGGTCTGGGTGACCCCGAGTCGTACTTTAAAATGGTCATGCACCTGTCTCGGGGTGAGATCATTGATCAGCGGGGGGTTCTGCGGCAACTGGCCGAACTGCAATATACCCGCAACGATATTGATTTTCGGCGCGGCACCTACCGTGTTCGGGGAGAAATTATCGATATCTTCCCGGCTGAATCTGACGAGCTGGCTATTCGAATTGAGCTCTTTGACGAGGAAATCGAAAATATCTCGAGGTTTGATCCATTAACTGGCGAAATCCACGATAAGTTGCCTCGGGTCACCATATTTCCTAAAACCCACTACGTGTCATCAAGAGACACCATGCTGGGTGCAATTGATCTCATCGAGGAAGAGCTGGAGCAGCGCGTTAAACAATTTAAGGAAGCGGATAAGCTCCTTGAAGCTCAGCGTATCCAGCAGCGCACCCGCTACGACATAGAAATGATCCGTGAACTCGGGTTCTGTCAGGGTATCGAGAACTACTCACGTTACCTATCGGGGAGGGCGCCGGGGGAGCCGCCACCCACGCTGTTTGAATACTTGCCTAGCAATGCGCTCATTATGGTGGATGAGTCTCACGTGACCGTGCCGCAGATCGGCGGCATGTATCGGGGTGACCGTTCTCGCAAGGAGACGCTGGTTGAGTATGGTTTCCGCTTGCCGTCGGCCTTAGATAATCGGCCTCTGCGGTTTGAAGAGTGGGAGCACCTTAGGCCTCAGGGTGTTTTTGTCTCGGCGACTCCAGGCGCCTACGAGCTTGAACATACCGGGCGTACGGTCGAGCAGGTGGTTCGACCGACAGGTTTGGTCGATCCCGAAGTTGAGGTGCGCCCGGCTAGGACGCAGGTCGATGATTTGCTCAAGGAGATTCGTGAGACGGTCGCCATCGGTGATCGCGTTTTGGTGACAACCCTTACTAAGCGCATGGCCGAAGACCTCACGGAGTTTTTAAGTGAACACGATGTTCGGGTGCGTTATTTACACTCGGATATTGATACGGTCGAGCGGGTAGAAATCATTAGAGACTTACGCTTAGGTCAATTTGATGTGCTGGTCGGTATCAACTTGTTGAGAGAAGGCTTGGATATGCCGGAAGTCTCACTGGTCGCCATTTTAGATGCCGACAAGGAAGGCTTCCTTCGATCAGACCGTTCATTAATTCAAACTATGGGTCGAGCGGCGCGACATATACGGGGGCGCGCCATTCTTTACGCCGACAAAATAACCGGGTCTATGGAGCGCGCCATGGACGAGACACAGCGTAGGCGCAGCAAACAGATAGAGTTCAATGAGGCTAATGGTATTACACCAAAAGGCATTGAGAAGAGCGTGCAAGACATCTTGGAAGGGGCCCGCCGTATGCCCACCAAAGCGCGATCAGCTAAAGACCGGCGCGCTGCTGAAGAGAAGGCCGCTTATGCCGCTGAGGTGGTTAACCTCACGCCTGCAGCACTCGCCAGAAAAATCGCACAGTTGGAAGGGCAAATGCTTGAGCATGCCAAAAACCTCGAGTTTGAAGAGGCCGGACGAATTCGCGACCAGTTGGCAGAAATCAAACAAGTGGCCTTCGTGGGATAACCTGGGTGAGAGCTGCGCGTCATGGGCTTTGGCGCCGTTGCTAACCCTAAAAAATAGCTGAAGTTTTGGTGAAGGTCTTTGTTGTGTAGGGTATCCTGCGCGCAGGACGAAGAATAAAGTTATGGAGACTTTTATGATTTCACTCAAACGCTGTTTAGTTGCAGCATTGCTTCTTACCCCGCTCTCTACGTTTGCTGCAGATAAGCCCAACTTTTTGATGCTGTGGGGCGACGACATAGGGTACTGGAACGTCAGCGCCTACAACCAAGGCATGATGGGTTACGAAACGCCGAACATCGATAGTATTGCCAAAGAGGGTATGTTGTTTACCCACGCCTACGGTGAGCAAAGTTGTACGGCTGGGCGCGCGGCATTTGTCACTGGGCAGTCAGGGTTTCGAACGGGCTTATTAAAGGTGGGCCTTCCCGGAGCGAAGGAAGGTATGGACCAACGTGATCCTACGATTGCGGAATACCTAAAATCAAAAGGCTATATGACCGGCCAATTTGGTAAAAACCATTTAGGCGATCGTGATGAGCATTTACCCACTAACCATGGTTTTGATGAGTTTATTGGCAATCTTTACCACCTCAACGCCGAAGAAGAGCCTGAGCACCCGGATTATCCCAAAGACCCGGCGTTTCGGGAGAAATTTGGGCCCAGAGGGGTCATCAAATCTTCCGCCGATGGACGCATTGAAGATACCGGCCCACTGACCAAGAAGCGCATGGAAACCATCGACGAAGAGGTTACCGCCGCGGCCTTAGATTTCCTCGAAAGAGCGGTCAAGGCCGACAAGCCCTTTTTTCTTTGGTACAACACGACACGCATGCATGTACACACACGCCTAAAGGCTGAGTCAGAAGGCGTCACCGGTCTAGGAGTGTTTCCCGATGGCATGGTAGAGCACGACGGCATGATCGGCCAAATGCTCGATAAGCTTGACGAATTAGGGATCGCAGATAACACCGTGGTGATGTACACCACCGACAACGGTGCCGAGAAATTTACCTGGCCCGATGGCGGTACCGCACCTTTCAGGGGCGAAAAGAACACCAACTGGGAAGGCGGCTATCGTGTACCACTGCTGGTGAAATGGCCCGGCCTAATCGAACCCGGCTCACGCTCTAACGGCATCGTCAGCCACATGGATTGGTTTCCAACCATTGCTGCAGCATTGGGTGATGTTGACCTTAAGGAGCAGGTCAGCAAAGGCAGTACCTTTGGTGAAGGTAATACCAAGGTACATCTCGATGGCTACAACATGCTGCCCTACTGGGGTGGAGAGATAGACGAAAGTCCTCGCGCCGAATTCTTCTACTTTAGCGATGACGGCAATCTCGTGGGTATGCGCTACCAGCGCTGGAAAGCGGTTTTTGCTGAACAGCGGGCGCATAGTTTCGATGTGTGGGCTGACCCCTTTGTGCAGTTGCGGGTGCCCAAGATCTTCGATCTTTACAGCGATCCGTTTGAAGAAGCCGAGCACGAGTCTATCCATTACAAGGACTGGTGGTTTCAGCACGTGTTCTTACTGGTGCCGGCTCAAACCTACGTGGGCCAGTTTTTAGGAACCTTTGTCGAGTATCCGCCCCGGCAAAAGCCAGCCAGCTTTTCCATTGATCAGGTTCTGGAAAATATGCAGCGTTCAGCGACGAACTAAGGTGCAAACCGCCTTAGTGCGCATTACCCAAGTTGCTGTCTCTGACCGTTGGATCCTATCGGTATAGACAGCGGCGCAGTGGTGATCTGCATTGATCTGAGATAAGACCGCTCATTGGGGCGGTCTTTTTTTGTGTTTAAAACGGAGTGACATCATGTTTCACATTTTATTCGTCTGCACGCACAACCGGTGCCGCAGTATTTTATGTGAGGCCATTACCGACGCCCATGCCAAGGGTGCTCTAAAGGTAAGTAGTGCTGGCAGCCATCCTGCCGGTGCCATCTACCCTGAAACGCTCCGTCAGTTAGCACAGCACGGTTATTCCATTGAAGGCCTTCAAAGTACAGGCTGGGAGGTTTTAGAGCAGTCGCCACCGAATTTGGTGGTCACCGTTTGCGACAGTGCCGCAGGCGAGGCTTGTCCACTGTGGCTCGGTGATGCGCAAAAATTACACTGGCCATTAACGGATCCATCCAAATTATCTGATCCCGAATTGGCAGGGGTGGCTTTTAGCGAGGTCATAGCAAAAATTGAAGCGCAAGTGCCCAAGTGGCTGGCTATGGCACAGAAGGCATGAAGGGCACGTTCTTTCGCTAGGTGAATAATCCGGTGAAACCGACCTCAACGCCCGTGCCGTCCTCTAAATTATGTGCCCAGGGCTCGCCCTTGTGGTGGCGTGCTACCAAACTTACGACATAGAGCCCCAGCCCCAGGGAGCCCTCGTTTCTTTGATCTTTATCACGCAAGGACACCATGGGCGCGAAGAGCTGCTGTGTGTCTTTAGGTAGTGGTGGTCCTAGGTTTATCACGGTTAAGCGCCACCACAAACCTCGATGACTCAGTTTTAAGGCAATAGTCGTGCCCGGCTGCGCAAAGGATGTGGCATTGGCGACCAGCTTATCGAGTGCCTGAACAATGAGGTCAGGTGATATTTTGGTGACGATGGCTGCTTCATCAGTTAGTACAGCAAAGGTCCACTTTGGGAATGTGACGTTGTAGGCTGCGGCGAGCTCTCCAACGAGTGCACTCATATCGGTGGTTTTTAAGGGTTCCTGACCCAAAATTTGCTCGAGTTGATTGGCTTCATTCATCGTACTCAGTAATTGGGTGAGCCGATCTATGCCGCCATCGGCCCGGGCAATAATTTGCTGACGTTCAGATGTAGGCTGTTCACTGTCGGCCAACAGCGCAATGGCCGAGCGAATGATGGCCACGGGGGTTCTAATCTCATGGGCGAGACTTTGAGGTAGAGCTTTTAGGTAGGCTTGCAGCTGTTGCTGTTGTTGCAATTGAATATTGAAGGCCATAGTTAGCTGTGTCAGTTCGTCATTAAAGCGATCAAGAGGCAGTGAGGCGTTGCTAGCACCTAAGTTTTGAGTGGCACTCGACAGCCGGCTGATTCTCTTGCTGAGCACAATGGCAAAAATAAGCACGGTGACGTAGCACAAAATAAGTGCTCCCGTGCCCCCAACCAACAAAGCTTCGAAAGCGGGTGCGCTCACCGATAAATATTGGTTTCTCGTGCTCTCAGTAACGACAATGCCAATAACGCCCTCAGGGCTTTTAATCGGCGCTGTAAAGCGAGTTTTCAGTCCTTCTGAAGTGGCAACCGTCTCTAGAGTTTCGAGCCCTCGCTGGGCGGTGGTTATGCCGGGGCTAACAATCTGTCCGATTTTTGTGGTTGTTTGAGGTAAAGAAGAGGGTGGCGTGCCCAGTATTTGGCGGTACAGCCACGGGGTTAGCCAAAAAGTTGTCGGTTGTGTTGGTGGTTGTGCCTGGCCAATCTTGGCCAGAGGCCAACCCCAGCGATCCAAAATCTGTACATCAATAGTCCGATTTTTGTATCGGTTTATCCAAAGGTCGATTTCAGCCGTGCTGTGGACCAGCCAGGGTGGCGCATCGGTATCGAGAGGGGTGACGTTGCCCCTTACACTAATGCCGCCTTCATCAGCGTCGAGGTAATAAATGCCCAAACGCTCACCCGCTAGGGCTAGGGGTAGTGTCACCTCGAGTTGATACCCAGTGCTGGTGTCTACCCAGTGCCCGGCAATCGCGCCGGACTGAGCCGATGTTAATTGACGGCTCAGGGGGCGAGCGCCAATTTTGCCCGGTGCTGGGGTGCTGATGACGTAGCGTTGTCGTTGATTGCCCAGCCATGTTACCAAAACGAATCGGTCTCCACTGGGCTCAGTGGCCGGGGTCGTTGTATCGTAAGTTTTGCTGTCGTCGGCGACCCTCGCGGCAATAATGAGTTGTGAGCCATGCTTCCCAAGGCGCAGATCTAGTGGGCGCCGCGTGGTGCCAAATTGGCGCCAATCAATATCGGGCCAGTCATCAAAGTAGCCATCGAGAACTGGGGTTGAGGGTAGCCGATGGACCTGAAGGGATCGATCGTTAAAGGGCGCTGTGGACCTTTTGGGTTCGGGGTAAAGTAACCGGGTCTCGTTGTAGAGGCCGTGGGCGATGGCTTGCCCAGTGGCCCTCAGCGACTGTTCCTGCAGCAGACTCAGTGATTGCTCATTAGATCTCAGGAATTCACAGCCAGCCCAGGGAATGGCGAGAAATGTCAGAGACAGCACGGCAAGTTGATAACGTAGTTTCACACATCGCCCCGCCAGCGATAACCTAACCCGTAAGCGGTTTCAAGGTGATCGAAGGCCGCGTCTGCAGTTTCAAATTTTCGGCGGATTCGACGTATATGCGAGGTAACTGTACTGTCATCTAAGACGACCCGTGCCGCCTCCATCAGCTGTTCTCTACTTTTGATGTGCCCCGGATTTTTCGCCATGACATAGAGCATCCAAAATTCGGTATAGGTGAGGGCAATTTGTGATTCGCCCCAGATGGTCGTTAAGCGTTCGCTATTGAGCTCCAGCTTTCCCCGTTTGAGTATTTGCTCCTGATTCTCGGGATTTCTTAAGGCCACTACGCGTCGCAACAGTCCATTGATTCGCGCAAGAAGATGCGAGCGGGATATATCTTTTGTGAGGTAATCATCGGCGCCCAGGCGTAGTCCGGAAATAACGTCTACTTCTTCATCTCTGGCGGTTAAAAATATGATGGGAACGAGGGCGTCTCGGGCCCGCAATGTTCTGCACAGCTCAAAGCCAGCCTCTGGATCGTGTCCTAATCCTATATCGAGCAGGATGAGGTCAGGATGAAAACTCTCAAGGCCTGTAATGGCACTTTCAGCCGTTGCGTATATCGTGACGCTATACCCCGCATGCTGCAAAAAATCTTGATAACTGGCCGCTAACGCCAGTTCATCCTCTATTAATGCCACTCTCTGCTTCATCGATTTAAACCCCTGTCACACACCGCCATATTTGCACTGGAGTTGGATGCGCTCAAGGGCTTGGCATAATTGAACATAATTGGTGAATCCGCAGTTTGTTTCCTTGTGTCGGGGTTTTGGTAGTTTCGGGCGATTTAGCCTTGCAGTCCGCAGATCTTAAAGCCAAATAAAGGCCCCGTTCTAAAGGTTTTAGTTTTGTAGTTTGGGAATAGTGGGCTGTGAAAGTTGGGCGCTCAGACGCTAGAATTGCGCCCTGAGCAAGCGGCCCTTGGTAGGGGTCGCCACTGACAACAAGGAGTAGCAGCATGCCCGTGATTAACCTTCCCGATGGATCCCAACGCACTTTTGAGCAGCCCGTCTCGGTAGCCGATGTGGCATTTGATATTGGTCCGGGCCTTGCAAAGGCCGCTTTAGCCGGTGTGGTAGATGGCCTTGAGGTAGATACCTCCTTCGTTATCGAATCAGATAGTGCCTTGAGCATTATCACCGAGCGGGACGAGGCGGGGGTTGAGATCATTCGACACTCCACAGCGCACTTATTAGCGCAAGCGGTACAGCAGTTATTCCCCGGTACACAGGTCACGATTGGCCCCACGGTTGAAAATGGCTTCTACTATGACTTTGCTACAGGCCACAATTTCACCCCTGAAGACCTCGAGCGCATTGAAAAGCGCATGGAGGAGCTCGCGAGTGCCGACCTTTCCGTGGAACGAGTCGTGTACTCCAGGGATCAAGCGATTGATCTTTTTCGTAACATGGGAGAGCACTTCAAAGTTCAGATTATTGAAGACCTTCCAGAGGGAGAAGAGATTTCTATCTACAAGCAGGGTGAGTGGATGGACCTGTGTCGCGGCCCCCACGTACCCACAACCAGTAAATTAAAAGCGTTTAAGTTAACCAAAGTGGCGGGAGCCTACTGGCGCGGTGATGCCAATAACCAGATGTTGCAGCGTATTTATGGCACTGCCTGGGGCAACAAAAAAGAGCTGAAGGCTTACCTCAATAGAATCGCTGAAGCAGAAAAGCGCGATCACCGCAAAATCGCCAAAAAACTCAATCTCTTTCATACCCAGGAAGAAGCTCCCGGCATGGTGTTTTGGCACCCTCCCGGCTGGACCATTTATCAGGTGATCGAAAGTTACATGCGCAAACAGCAACTGCGCTTTGATTACGAAGAGATAAAAACACCGCAAGTGGTCGATATTTCTCTGTGGCAGCGATCAGGACATGCCGATAAGTTTGCATCGGGAATGTTTACCTTAGATGCCGACGAGCGGCAATTTGCGGTGAAACCCATGAATTGCCCCTGTCACGTTCAGGTGTTTAATCAGGGCTTGAAGTCCTACCGCGACCTGCCCCTGAGGCTTGCAGAGTTTGGCAGCTGCCACAGGAATGAGCCCTCAGGGTCGCTCCACGGCATTATGCGGGTGAGAGGTTTCACGCAGGACGATGCCCATATCTTTTGCACGGAAGGGCAAATTCAGTCTGAGGTGGCCACCTTCATCGACATGCTGCACGAAGTGTATGCCGACTTTGGCTTTACCGAGGTGATCTACCGACTATCAACGCGGCCTGCTGAGCGAGTGGGTTCTGAGGCAGATTGGGATAGAGCCGAGGCAGCCTTGGCGCAGGCTTTAGATGCGAAGGGCTTAGATTGGGAAATGCTGCCCGGTGAGGGGGCATTTTATGGCCCCAAAATTGAGTTTTCTTTGAAGGATTGTATCGGCCGGGTTTGGCAGCTGGGCACGATACAGGTGGATTTCTCAATGCCGGGGCGTCTCGATGCACAGTATGTCGCAGAGGATGGCAGCCGACAGGTGCCGGTCATGCTGCATCGTGCCGTGCTGGGATCGTTTGAGCGATTTATCGGCATTCTGATCGAGCATTACGAAGGCGAATTTCCGCTGTGGCTGGCCCCCCAGCAGGCAGTGGTGGCGCCGATAACCGACAAGCAAGGGGCTTATGCCGAGCAGGTCGCAGCCAGTCTTAAAGCTGCCGGATTCAGGGCAGGCACCGATCTTCGTAATGAAAAAATCGGCTTTAAAATTCGTGAACATGAGCTGGCTAAAGTGCCGCTAGTTTTGGTGGTTGGCGATAAAGAAGTGGTCTCTAATACGGTTGCGGTGCGAGGGCGCCATGGCGCAGATCTGGGCAGCTTAAATTTAACGGAGCTCAC
>QXYP01000359.1 GCA_009886815.1 Halieaceae bacterium | reverse complement strand
GAAACCTTGCGCCTTATTAAAAGTCACGTTACCGATGTCATCACAGTGAGCACCGACGAGATATGCGCAGGCGTTAAGGATATCTTCGAAGATACCCGTGCAATTGCTGAACCTGCAGGGGCCTTAGCGGTGGCGGGCATGAAGAAATATGTAGAACAACATGGCATTGAGGGGGCCACCATGGCGGCCACAGTAAGTGGCGCCAATACAAACTTTGATCGTCTGCGTTATATCTCTGAGCGCACTGAAATAGGCGAGCGAAGAGAGGCCGTTATTTCGGTCACTATTCCTGAGCGCGCAGGGGCTTTTCGTCGGTTCTGTAATGAGTTGGGTAAGCGCAATATCACGGAGTTCAACTATCGGTATGTCCATGATCACTCGGCGCAAGTTTTTGTGGGCCTGTCAGTCACCCCAAACAGCACAGATCTGCAGCAGCTGACCCTCAAGCTTGAGAAAAAAGGCTATGCGATTGACAACCTTACCGACAATGAAACAGCGAAGCTTCATGTTAGACACATGGTGGGTGGTCAGGCGCCCTGCGATTTGGGCACTGAGCTGGTATTTAGAGTGCAATTTCCCGAGCGGCCCGGCGCCTTACTCAAGTTCTTAAATGCCCTCGGTAACGACTTTGACATTTCTTTGTTTCACTACCGAAACCATGGCGCAGCCTACGGCAGAATTCTGGTGGGTTTCAGGTTGGCGGATGGCCGCCGTTCTGCCCTGTTGAAGGTCTTGGCCGATGTAGGCTATCCCCACTGGGAAGAAACAAACAATTCGGCGTATCAGGCTTACCTCAAGCCCAGCGCACCCTCTGGAAATTAATTTTGTGAAATATTGACAAAATAGGGTTGATGGCGCATTCTGCAGGCTAAGTTGTGACACGCATCACCTTTTGGCACAAGCGCAGTCACTGGAAGTTATTTCTAAAAGGCTGAAGCGCTATGGGGCACAAAAGACCCGACATTCTGTTGATTATTGCTCTCGTGGTGGTTTTGGGCGCTGTTACGGGTTCGTTCATAACAGACGCTGCGCCCAGTACTAGCATGGCGCCCCAGCAGGCAGGCATTATTGTTCAGTAACAGCCCTCTTCACCGGCGGCCTCTAAAAGATTTCAAACCCCGACTCTGACAGGAATGCTTGCATCCGCACGTCATGTTGTTCCCCCGGTAAGTCCGCTACCTTTTGAAAGTTGAACCCTAACCCGCATGTGAAACCCACTGCTCCCTCGAGCAAGCGATCGTAGTAACCCCCCCCATAACCCAGCCGAGTCCCGTATTGGTCACAGGCCAGCAGCGGTACAAGAAAGAAATCTATCGTTGCTACGGGTATTGTTTCTGCGGTGGCTGGAGGTTCGGCGATGCCGTAATGGCCAATCTCAAACGCATCTGTGGGCGTAGGGGCTTTGAACACCATTTCCCCAGCGCCCAGAACACGAGGAAAAACGACAGTTTTACCCAATTCTTTAGCAGCCTCTTCAATCAGAGTTGGGGTCTGTTCTGAGCCTGTTTGGCAATAGCTCGCTATGGTTGAAGCGTCTATCCAGACGGAGGAAGCGGTTAGTGCTTCAAGCAGGGGCGGCAAAGACCGTGGGCCTTGTTGGTCCCGCAGCTGGCGCATGTCACGGCGCCAATCGGTCTTGGACTTGGTGGCGCTCATGGCATGACCCTTGTTGGAAGGCAACCCAACGTACCGCTGACGGTGTCGCCCTTGAACCCTGAGGCTCAAGGTGGTGACCGCCGTGCTGCATCAGGCTCTCCGGTCAGGCCGGATTTGCGCAACAACAGCGTACGGTGGTCCCCGGGTGTAGCATTATCGGCTCGAGGACTGACTGTCTGGCTAATACGCCAGGCTGCGAGCACAGTATAACGGAAAGGTGTTAGTTGATTTCCAGTTGTCTTAACTGGTAAAGAGCCTCATCTAATTTGCTCGCTAAGGTCTTGAGTCGATCTTCATGCCCATCAAACGGTTTCGGCGCTTGGCCTCCCCGAAGGCCGAGAACTTCATGACTTAAGTTGAGGGCCGCCATAATGGCTACCCGCTCTAAGCCAATCACTTTCCCCGCCGCACGAATATCACGCATTTGTTCATCGAGGTGGTGTGCGGCAGATAAAAGTTCAGTTTCCTGTTCTGGAGGGCAGGCGACTTGGTACTCTTTATCGAGAATTTCTACTGTTAAGGTGGGTGTGCGACTCATACCCCGCCCTCAATTTTCCGCAGTCGCTCAAGGGACCCGTTGATAAAGTCTCCTGCTTGCCGTTGCCGCTCTAGCAATTCCTTGCGCTCACGCTGAAGTTCGGCGGTTCGCAATTTGAGCTGCCTGTTCTCACGATTCAACTCATTGCTTAACTCAATGAGCTCGGCGATTTTCTTTTCCAAAGATTGGATGAGTTTCTCAGCCACGGCCATTACACTTAAAGAGGTTATCCTGCACTATATGTGCAGCTAGCGCGATGGGTCAATGCATTGAAAAGTCAAACATATCAGTGTTCTGGATCATAAAACGAAGAATTAGTTGAGAAGTTGGGTGGTACAGCTAACAAATTGTTTGTTTGCGCCGCCGAGTCAGAGGAGAAAAGTCCGTGCTCGATGCCTTAGGTGACTACGAAACCATGCCCGACTGGCAGGAGTCAGCCGACGTCTTGTTGGGTGTCGGGCTCATGTTGAACCCATCGGAGCTCCATGGTGCTGCAACGGGCTTGCTGGCCACCGGGATGGCCCATGACACAGATGAGCAAAGGACTGCGGCACTAGGGCTACTGGAAAAGGCGTTGGCCGTTGATTTACACGGCGAGTCCGCCGATTTTGCAACCCGCCTACTGGCGGCGACGCTATCGGCGGCTCGAGACACGGACTTCGCTTTTGGCCCGCTGCTACCCGAAGATGACGAGGCGTTCGAGACACGACTGACGTCATTAGGCCGGTGGGCAACGGGTTTTTTGACCGGTTTTACCCAGGCAGTTGCAGCGGCTAATGCGGCGTCAGAGCCCGTCGATCCCAATACGGCAGATTCTTTGAAAGATTTTGCCGCGATTGCTCAAATCGACATTAGTGAAGAAGAAAGCGATGACAACGAACGCGAGCTGGAAGAGTTGATTGATTATCTTCGACTCGCGGCATTGACCATATTAACTGATGCCTTGAGTCATCAGGATTAAGCTCACCACCGAGAAGGAAACACCCGTGAATATTAGTAAAGCCGAGTACAGCCGCCGCCGCAAAAACTTGATGGCAATGATGGAGCCCAACAGCATTGCCCTGGTGCCTGCAGCTCGAGAATCTACCCGCAGTCGCGATACTGAGTACACCTTTCGTCAGGATAGTGACTTTCTGTATCTCACCGGCTTTGATGAGCCCGATGGGGTTCTGGCATTGATTCCCGGACGCCGGGCAGGCCAGGTTGTACTATTTTGTCGCGACCGTGATCCTGAAATGGAACTTTGGAACGGTTATCGAGCCGGCCCCGAAGGTGCGGTTACGGAATTTGGTATGGATGACGCCTTTCCGATTGACGATATCGACGATATTTTGCCGGGGCTTTTAGAGGGTAAGCAGCACATTTACTATTCGATGGGTCACAACGATGACTTTGATCGACGCGTGATGGGCTGGGTCAATCAGATTCGACGTCAAATAAGAACCGGCGCGAAGCCTCCGGGCGACTTTACCGATTTGGCTTTTCTGCTGCATGAGCAGCGACTGTTTAAAACGGCTCAAGAGCTAAAAATTATGCGGCGTGCGGGAGTCATCTCAGCCGAGGCACACTGCCGGGCCATGCGTGAGAGCCGTGAGGGTCGGTACGAGTATCACCTTGAAGGCGCGATTCTTCATGAGTTTATCGAAAATGGTGCCCGAGCCGCGGCCTACAATAGTATTGTTGGCGGTGGGCCTAATGCCTGTGTGCTGCACTACACGGAAAATCGCGACAAGCTACGAGATGGGGATCTTGTCCTGATTGATGCCGGCTGCGAATATCAGGGCTATGCCGCAGACATTACCCGGACTTTTCCAGTCAGCGGACGCTTTAGCTCGGAGCAGCGCGCTTTGTATGAGGTGGTCCTGAAAGCACAGTTGGCTGCCATCGCCAAAGTAAAGCCCGGTAACACTTGGAATCAACCCCACGATGCCACGGTTCGGGTAATTACCCGGGGCCTCATTGAGCTTGGTTTGCTCAAGGGCAAAGAGAGAGATCTGATTAAATCTGAGGCCTACAAAGACTTTTACATGCACCGTGCGGGCCACTGGTTGGGTATGGATGTGCATGATGTGGGTGATTACCGAATCGATGGGCGATGGCGACAACTCGAACCCGGTATGGTCTTAACCATTGAGCCCGGAATTTATGTGTCACCGACTAACACTAAAGTGGCAAAGAAATGGCGAGGTATTGGCGTGCGCATTGAAGACGATGTCGCGGTAACCGCGGAAGGCTGTGAGGTTTTCACCGATGGCGTGCCTAAAACCATCGAAGGTATTGAAAAACTCATGGCAGCTGGCTGAGCCGCCACCATGCGAATCGAGATTGTTGGCGGTGGCATGGTGGGTCTTGCCTTTGCAATAGCCCTCAAGCGCAGTCTACCTGACGCTGCAGTTCGGGTTTTGGAGGCGCGGGTTTTGCCCTCAGGCGCGCCTAGCCCCCTTGATTCTCGAGCGACAGCACTAAACTTGGCGAGTCGAGATATTCTGGCGTCATGGGGTATTTGGTCGCAAATTGAAGTCCTAGGAGCTGCAATAAAAGCGATTCATGTGTCGAGTCGCGGACGATTTGGTAGTGCCGTTATCGAAGCGAATGACGTGGGAGAACCGGCTTTAGGCTATGTTGTAGAAAACCACCATGTTGGCTCAATGCTCCTTAAGCTCGCGGCTGACTATGGTGTTTTATTGGAGGCTCCGGCTGGTGTTACTGGCGTCGATGTCAGTGGCCCTAACCCACAGATCCTTAGGGGTACAGCAGCTCCAATATCCGCTGACCTGGTGGTTATTGCTGACGGCGCTGACTCACCGCTGTGCCATCAGATGGGTGTAGACATGGCGCGGCGTGATGTAGGGCAGCGAGCTGTCGCGGCCAATGTCCGCTTTGAAGGTTTGTCCCTGGGTACGGCTTGGGAGCGTTTTACCGATCATGGTCCGATTGCCTTGCTACCTCTGCCTGATGATGTTGCTGGTAAACAACGTTACAACCTGATTTGGTCCATGCATCCTGATGAATCGCGTGTATTAGAGGATGCCAATGACGCTGAGTTTTTGCAGGGGTTGCAGCGGGCTGTAGGGTGGCGATTGGGAAGGTTGACCGATGTGGGTCGGCGTACCGCTTGGGATTTATCGAGAATTGCAGTTCGGGAACAGGTTCGTGCGGGTGTAGTGATTGTGGGAAATGCTGCCCACACCCTGCACCCTGTCGCGGGTCAGGGCTTTAACCTGTCACTGCGGGATGCCAGCCGGTTGGCTCAAACATTGGCGGCATCGCATGCCCGGAGCGAACACCCCTCGTCACTGCGGGTTTTGCGACGCTATGAATCTGCCGTTGCCAGGGACCAGCAAGAAACAACTCAGGCGACAGATTTTCTTGCCACACTTTTCCGCTCTCGAGGTGTTTTTTTAGACCTGCCAAGAGATGCTGCACTCGCGGGTTTAGACTTGCTGGTGCCTCTGCGCAAAAGTATTGCTAGGCGTGGTACGGGGAAGGGCATGGAACTTGTGCATGAGGTAGGCCGCTAGTGGTTGCCCGGGAAAGCACAGATGTTGTGATTGTGGGCGCTGGAATTGCGGGTTTGTCCCTCGCTTTAGGATTGGCAAGGCACGGGATGAAAGTCACTATTGTTGAGGCGGGCAGCCAACCCGCAACGCCTTCTCTAGCGCCAGATCTTGCGGCCTGGGACTCTAGAGTAAGTGCACTAACCCCCTCATCGAGTACTTGGTTGGCCGAGCATGGAGTTTGGCAGGAAATTGAGCGCCATCGAGCCGGTCCTTACACCGATATGCTGGTCTGGGATGGGGCGGGCACGGGTCGTATCGCTTTTTCTGCAGCATCTTTAGAAGTGCCACTGCTGGGGCATATTGTTGAAAATCGAGTCACGGTTCAGGCCTTGCTTAAGTCGGTACAGCAGCAGGCAAATATCACGGTGCATTGGGACGATAGTCTGGAGTCTGCAGATTTTGCCCAGCACGATGCGGTGTCTGTGAAGACGCAACAGGGGCGACACTTGACGGCGGCGTTGTTGGTTGGGGCCGATGGTGCGCGGTCAAGAACCCGGGACTTGGCGGGTTTTGCTGTTCGGACATGGTCTTACCATCAGCACGCCATTGTTGCTACCGTGAGGCTGTCCGAGGAGCACCAGAAAACCTGCTATCAGGCATTTTTAAGCACGGGGCCTTTAGCGCTGCTACCGCTGTCTGATCCGCGATTGTGCTCTATTGTCTGGTCTCTGGATGATCACCAATGGGAGTCGCTGCAGCAGCTCGATGATGCCGCTTTTATTGCCCAACTCAACCGCGCCCTTGCATCGAATATGCCGGCAGTCGAGGCTGTTGGCCGGCGCGGTGTGTTCCCCCTGCGTCAGTGTCATGCCGTCGACTACGTGCAGCAAGGCATTGCCTTGGTGGGTGATGCAGCACACAGTATCCACCCTCTGGCTGGACAGGGCGTCAACCTTGGCCTCAAAGATGTTGCGGTGTTAGTAGAAGAACTTGGACGGGCTTGGCAACAGGGAGGTGCTCTGGGTAGCGAGTTGACATTGCGTCGCTATCAGCGCCGCAGAAAGACGGATAACTTGTTAATGATGTCGGCGATGGAAGCTTTCAAGCGGGGTTTTGGGTCCACTCATCCAGCGATTACTGTGGCTCGTAACATGGGCTTATCCTGGACCGATGCCGCCACACCCCTTAAGAATTGGCTTGCCCGGCAGGCTTTGACTTAGGCCTCCTCGCGATAAACGCCAAGGTTCACTGGGCGGGGTTTATGTGTGCGGAGTCTGAACAAACGAGAGAATGCGATCGCGAGCGATCGACTTTAACCAAGCTGTAGAGAGATGAAGTGATGAGTAATAATCCGTCGGAACTGAAGTACGCCAAAAGTCATGAATGGGCTCGAATCGAAGAGGACGGCACGGTGGCTATTGGCATAACCGACCATGCCCAGGAGAGCTTAGGAGACGTGGTTTATGTCGAATTGCCCGATATCGGCGACCACCTCGCCGGTGGAGATCAGGCAGGACTTGTTGAATCGGTGAAGGCCGCCTCAGATATTTATTCCCCGGTAACAGGCGAAGTTATTGCCCTTAATGAAAGCCTCGAGGACGAGCCGGAATTGATTAATAGCGACCCTTACAACGACGGCTGGTTTTTTAAAGTGAAGGTAGAGGACCTCAGCGAACTCGAGGGTATGTTGACGGCGGATGACTACGCCGATGCCTGTACAGGTGACGATTGAAGTGGTTTGAGCACCGCTTTAGACCTATCGCAGAGAAATAATTGGCCAGCCCTGGGCTGCTGCGAATGCCTCTAGGCGCGGATCGGGGTCAACGGCGGTTGCATGATCAACCCACTTCAGAAGGGGTAAATCGTTGTGGCTGTCGCTGTAAAAGTGGGTCGTATCCCATGATGTTTGTTGGGTTTTGAGCCATTCCTTGAGTCGCGTGATCTTACCTTCCTGAAAAGACGGAATACCTGTGGGGCGCCCGGTATAAACGCCGTTGATGCACTCAGCCTCACAACCGATAAGGTGTTTGACATCGAGCCGGTCAGCGATAGGCCGGGTTACCACCGTGTTAGTTGCTGTGATGATGAGTAAGGTGTCGCCCAGTTCCCTGTGTTTTTTAAGCAGGTTTTCGGCGGCAGATAGAATCAGTGGTTCGACCCAGTCCTCCATGAACTCTTGCTGAAGACGGGCAACCTGCTGTGTTGTTAGGCCTGCCAGTGCCCCCAGAGCAAAATTGAGGTAGGCCTGTATATCGAGGGTGCCGTCCTGATAATTTTGTAAAAAGGTGTCGTTTTGCGCGGTATGCTGTCGGGCATCGACTAAGCCGCTTGCACAAATAAATTCTCCCCAGCGATGGTCTGAGTCGCCAGCAATTAGGGTATTGTCGAGGTCGAAAATTGCGAGGGCCAATTGGGCTCCAGTTTAAGTTTTTCTCAAGTTGCTAAGGCGGGGACAGCGGCTTTGTGGAAGAATATCCTGATCGCTAAGGTCCCACAAACCCAAAACAGGAGCAACGCATTGACCGGTTCTGACAAAGAGCGTGTCATAGACAAACAAGGGTTTCGCCCCAACGTTGGCATTGTCGTGGTCAATGCCGGAGGTGAGGTTCTGTGGGGGCGGCGTGTTGGCGGGCGCGATTCCTGGCAATTTCCCCAGGGCGGTATTCATGGTGGCGAAAGTCCTGAGCAAGCGATGTATCGCGAGCTCGATGAAGAGGTGGGGCTTCAGCCTGACGATGTGAGCATTCTTGGACAAACCTCAGATTGGTTGCGCTACCGCCTGCCGGATCGCTATGTGCGCCGTCGGGAACGGCCCGTTTGTATTGGTCAGAAGCAACGCTGGTTTTTGCTCCGACTGCTGTCTGATGATGCCGCCGTAAAGCTCGATGCCCACGCAAAGCCCGAGTTCGATGACTGGCGGTGGGTGAGCTATTGGTATCCGCTGACCGGTGTTGTTGATTTTAAGCGTGAGGTTTATCGAGAGGCCCTGGCGGCCTTGTTGCCAGCCCTGTTACCCCGCCGCCGTGCACGTCGGAGCACCAAGCGGTGATTGAAACTCTGCGCAAAATTGTTCAGGCGGTCAGTGAGGCAGACGACCTCGAGCAGGCGTTATCACTCATTGTCCATGAGGTTCGCCGGGCCATGGCAACCGATGTGTGCACGGTATACCTGTCTGACAGAGCGACGGCGCGATTGGTTTTCCGCGCCACTGAAGGCCTCAATCCCGACAAAATTGGCGCGTTTTCTCTGGCTAGAAGCGAGGGTTTGGTGGGCTGGGTAGCCACCCGTGGGGAAATGCTCAACCTTGAAGATGCGAGTGCCCACCCGAGTTTCCAATTGGTACCCGGGCTGGGAGAAGAGCGTTTTAACAGCTTTATGGGCGCCCCCATTATTCACCAGCGTGATCTGCTGGGTGTGTTGATTGTTCAGCAAGCCGACTCGCGACGCTTCAGCGATGATGAGGAAGCCTTTTTAATCACTATCTCGGCTCAGCTGGCGGGCATCATTGCGCACGCTGAGGTATCGGGCCTCGCGGCTTTACCCGACACCAGCTCAAAAACCATTACGCGCATCGTGGGCGTGGCAGGATCGCCAGGTATCGGCATAGGCGAGGGGGTCTTTGTATCGCCAACGGCAGATCTGGGTGCTGTGCCCTCACGCAAAGCAGATAACCGAAAAGCTGAGTTACGGGCCTTCCGGGCGGCTCTGGCCCGTGTGCGGGACGACATTGAAATCGTGTCTGACAATCTTAAGGACGAGCTATCGCCAGAAGATCATGCGCTTTTTGGGGTTTATTTAAATATTCTTGATGACTCTACCTTAGGGGGTGAGGTGGCCTCTCTCATCAAGTCGGGTGAGTGGGCGCAGGGGGCTTTGAGTCAGGTCCTCTTAAAGCACATCAAACATTTTGAGCGCATGGAGCACAGTTACTTAAGAGAGCGTGCGGTCGATGTGCGAGATCTAGGCACCCGGGTGCTTACCTATCTTCAGGATGATTCTGAAAGTCGGCGCGATTGGCCGAAGAAAACGATTCTTATTGCTGAGGAAATAACGGCGTCAGCATTGGGCGAGGTGCCTCGGGAACATCTTGTTGGCGTGGTATCCCTGCGGGGTTCCGCAAATAGTCATGCGGCCATTATTGCCAGAGGCATGGGCGTGCCGGCTGTCATGGGCGCGGCCGATTTGCCCTACAGTCGACTTGATGCTCGTACGCTAGTGATTGACGGCCACAATGGGCGGGTTTACATCAACCCGCCTCAAGAAGCGCTGCGGCGGTTTCAACAATTAGTCGACGACGATCTGGCCCTATCGGAAGAGCTGTCGGTGTTGCGCGGCGACCCCAGCCAGACGTTGGACGGCCATACTGTGCCGCTTTGGGTCAACACGGGCTTGGCGGCTGATTTGCCTAGAGCGCTGGAGTCAGGGGCGGAAGGCGTTGGGCTTTACAGAACCGAGGTGGCTTTTTTGTTGCGGGATAAATTTCCCAGTGAAGAGGAGCAGCGACAGCTCTACAGGGAGCAACTCGAAGCTTTTGCACCTGCGCCGGTGACTATGCGCAGTCTCGACATCGGTGGCGACAAATCCTTACCCTATTTTCCCATTAGTGAAGACAACCCTTTTCTCGGCTGGCGCGGGGTTCGGGTCACCCTTGATCATCCTGAAATCTTTTTGGCACAGATTAGGGCCATGCTCAAAGCTAATGAGGGCTTGGGTAATCTTAGAATTTTGTTGCCTATGATCTCAGCTATGGAAGAGGTTGATGAGTCTCTGGCCCTCATTCAGCGCTGTCATGATGAAGTGATTGCGGAGGGGTACACGCAAGCATTTCCCCCTGTGGGTGCCATGATAGAAGTGCCTTCAGCCGTGTGGCTCACAGATGCCCTCGCCCAGCGGCTCGACTTTTTATCGGTGGGGTCCAATGACCTGACGCAGTATTTATTGGCAGTAGATCGCACTAATGCTCGGGTTGCCGACATGTACCACGGATTACACCCTGCAGTTCTTGGCGCCTTGGCTAAAATCTGTCGCGATGCCCATAAACGGTCGTGCCCGGTGAGTATCTGTGGCGAGTTGGCGGGGGATCCACGGGCCACGCCCCTGCTAATTGCCATGGGCTTTGATCAATTGTCGATGAATGCAGCAAGCCTACCGAGGGTAAAAAAGGTATTGAATTCTGTGACGCTCACCGAGGCTAAAGAGGTGCTAGAGCAGTTGACGGGTTTGCATGCAGTAAGTCAGGTCAAACACTTGCTCGATGACTTGGTGCAACGTCGAGGTTTGGAGCGCTACGTACGCACAGGGCAGGAGCGCACCGAATGATCAACTACCCGATCATCGACCCTGTGGCACTCAGTTTGGGTCCTCTCAAAGTGCATTGGTATGGCCTAACGTATTTGGGTGGATTGCTCTT
>QXYP01000358.1:1756-10503 GCA_009886815.1 Halieaceae bacterium | reverse complement strand
GCCCGTCCTCACCCACGATCATGCTTACCGCTGAGACTGCATAACCCACCGCTACATAGACGCTGTCGGATACTTTGATGATGTCCTTCTCAAACTCTGCATTTCTAAGTTTGAGTTCCCGCGTGGCCTCAGTATCGGCAAAAGCAAAGCCGCCACTGAGAATTAACGCCACTGTCATCAAGCTACGCAGATACAAGGACACGCTACACCTTCACCAATTCACTGTTTAAACAACGGGGAACAACCATCGAAACCCACCAATATCTTTATCTAGAAATTGAAGCGACCCTGAATCGCGACTTGCCGGCCGGGAGCCATGAACACCAATGTCGGTATTGCCGGCGTTACTCCTTGCTCCGGCAATAGATTCATCATACGGCCGTGATTCGCACCAGTGCCCACGTTCTCATCATTGAGGTTTGTGCCGATTAAAGAAACACGCCACTTACCGTCGGCACTCGCCAGGAACAAACTGGCGTTGAACTTACCATAGGCCTCCTGCACATCAGCGGTAGGGTGATTTGTGGTCCCTATAAACTGATCATCCCGCCAGTTATAGGCAGCCCGCCAGCCCCACTCCATGTTCGCCGCAAAGGAGTATGCGCCATCAACCGAAAAGATGTACTGCCACTCTGGGGCGTATGACACGCTTTGGCCGGTAAGGCTCTGCTGTCTGCCAACACAGCCCATTTCTGGAGTCTGTCCTGGGTAGCAGTTAGCGCCCTCGTAAGAATCATACGTAGCATCGGTGTAGGCAAATGCAGCCGAGATTCGGTGCGAAGCGTCTGGCAGCCAGATGAAATCGCCCTCAACACCTTCAGACGTAGTTTGACCTGCGTTAACGATATTTTGCGCGGTGATGACTGGATCAAATGCGGCGACTTGCAGGCCCTGCACTTCAGTAGACCAGGCGGACCAATTTACCTGCAGCGTGCTCGCCAACAGGGTGTGCTTGCCGCCCGCCTCAAAGCTCTCGACAGTTTCTCCGTCAAATTCGATCTCTGCGGCCGTTAGTGCGCCACCACCCACCGGCCACAATTGATAACCGCCGCCCTTGAATCCCTCTGAGTAGCTGACGTACAACATGTGCTCGTCGCTAGGTTGCCAGTTCAGCACAGCATTAGGAGAGAAGTCGTCCTCGCTTCGGGAAAAACTACCGCCATTGGATCCCGACACCAACGGGCCGTAACAGCCCACTGTTCGGCCATTCAAATCTCTTCGGGGCCCACCAAGTGAGGGAAGCGATGTGCAGCCACCACCCCCGGCGAAATCGGTACCGGGCAGAGGTGTTCCACCACCCATTTGGTGCCCAACAAAACCGCTCGAGCCGTCACCAAGGTCCGAAACCCATTTTCTCCCGTTAGCTTCCTTGTCTTCCGTTGTAAAACGGCCGCCAATGCCGAGGGTTAATGTGTCGCCAAGACTAAAATCAATCTGACCGAACACCGAGATCGTCTCCGCATCTTGAGTAGAATCAAAGTTGCGCATCAGACCTCCGTATGTAGGCGAGGAAGCATCGGAGCAATTAACAGGGCCGCCGCAAAACAGTAATGAGTGAGCGGCATCGACTGTATTGTCGTTGTAATAGACCCCTGCAATCAGATCAACGGACTCCGATAGTGAGCCGAGCAACCGAACCTCCTGGCTAAATTGCTCAAACTCATCTTGAATCTGGGCCAATGTGGCATCGATAGTTTGATCGAAATTCGATTCCGAAAGATCGTTGCCTTCATAAGAGGTGAAATTGGTCAACGATGAAAGTGTCCAGCTGTCATTGAGCTGCCAGTTAAATGTCAGCCCGACCATGGAATAGTCGGTCTCCGTGACAAAATCGTCTTCCCGATTTTCACCCGCCCAGAATGCTGCCTCATACTTCACGTTATTGTATGAGCAGTCGTCAATCGGATGAGCCACGTTACAGTTACCACCTGCTTCTCGCGGGCGTGCACCCCTGTCGATCTCGCCATACTGATACAGAAGGGTCGCATCAACACGCTCGGTGATATCCCACTGTACTATGCCTCGTATCGTAAAGTTGTCTCTAGCGCCCGAGACATCAGACCCAGTAAGCCCATGCTCCATATAGCCGTCTTTGTCTTCGAGCCTGGCAGCGATTCTGCTCCTAACATTGTTGCCAAGAGGCAGATCGACTGCGCCTTCTACAGCAAAACCCTCCCCAGCTTCAAAGTCATAAGAAGTGGCCAAATAACCGCCAAATTCATCCCCAGGTTTACGCGTCGTAATGTTGATCGCCCCGGCCGTATTATTTTTCCCGATCAGGGTATTTTGGGGGCCTTTCAAGACTTCAACTCGCTCCAGATCCAGAAACATTGTCTGACCGAATCGACTACGTCCAAAATAATATCCATCTATATTGAAACCAACCGCTTGCTCAAATCCGATATTGTTACCGTTAGTACTGACACCTCGAATGGCGAAACGGTCAGATGAATTAAAGGCCTCACCAAATGATAGATTTGGTATTTCGTCAGCAAGCCCCAAAAGGTCTGACAGATTCGACTCCTGAAGAAAATCGCCTGACACCGCGCTGATCGAAATAGGCACGTCAGACAAACTTTCCTCTTTTTTACGCGCTGTAACGGTCACTTCCTCAAGCACTGCCGTGCCTGTTGCTTGCGCAACACTGACTGAGGGAGTGACCACTAATCCCGACGTTAAAAAAACCGTTCCGATAGCGATTGATGTTCTGGACAACACTGAGTGTTTGCTCGCTTCCATGTCTCCGTCTCCTTTTATTCTTATACTATATGCCTTTAGTTTTCGCCGAAAAGTTGTGCCCGCCTGATCCCCTACCGTGGAACATTCCAATCAGTAGAGAACGGATTGAGGTCTCGCTTCTAAAGGTTTAGCCAAGTCTCAGGACGACTCTAATTGTTAGGCATATTGTTGATAATATCCTTCCACGAGCCCTCACTATTCTCGAATCGTGAACTTTCTATTTCAGACAAGAGCGCATAATTTCAACGCTGACATGCTGCTTGGACGACGGTTTACAACCGATTGGGGGAGCCAATGAAGCAGATTGGAAGGGTTTTAAGCGTGCTGGCGGGTCTCAGATACAAGCCCCGGCGCGCCATTATCTTGGGTGCTGAACCACGGGAGTACAAACTTTATAACCGCCTACAGAGCGAGGGCGAATACGACGTGCTGTTCTTCATTGACGAGGAACCATGGAGTCACCGCAGCCAGCTCGGACATGCGCAGCTCCGCTACCCTTCAGAGCTTCCGGCTTTATGTGAGAATCACCAGATCGACGCAATCTTTTACTGCGATGACTCAAGAGTTGAGGCGCTGCCCGAACTGCGGTGCAAAGTAGTTAAAACAGAAGCCTGACGCGGAGAAGAGCGTCAAATTCTTTTTCACAGAGCCTGCGCTACATGGGCGCTCCGTCCATTCGAGGCTATTTGCGGTCGTGCTAGTCACCCGTCGTGCCAACGGCCTCAAGCAGAGCCCCGAGGGACCTTATTCACCTTATCGCCGATAAAGTCCACATATTCTAGGATGCCCTGAGGCTTGGCTCGGGCGAATGCACAAGAGGAAATCCACGACGCGAACACCTTGTGATTAGTACCGATCAGAAAATGCGCAGGCTCACAAAAAAGAGACATCTCTTCTTCTTTCGCTTTTGAGGACACAAACACCCCGAGCTCTCGCGCTTTATCGATCGGCATTTCGTAGCCCACCCGAAGACTTTGGAGATCTAGTTTTTTGTAAAATTCTAACGCGCGCTCCCGGGTGTCAGCACTTACAGCCACCACGGCTACACCGCGATTCGCAAACTCGGGAACCAGTAGGTCCAATTCCTTCAGGTGACGTGCGCACTGGTGACACCACTTACCGCGATAAACGTTCAGTAAGGTAAAGCGCCCTGCTGCCACCACCTCTCGACTGCGCCATACTCCGCCAGCAAGCAGGTTGACCTCGAATTCAGGAATTTCACCTCCGGTACGGCGCCAGGTCTCCATGCGTGTAACCTAAGTCTTCGTCTGCATGGTTACCCACTTCAGCTCCGTGAGTGCGTCGATATCGGCTTCCGTACCCTCTCGCCCAAAGCCGCTGTCACCAACACCCCCGAAAGGCACATGAGCTTCATCAGTCACAGAGGGCCCATTCACATGGACCATGCCCGACTCAATAGCGCGCGCGTAGCGCAGCGCGCTATTAAAGTCATTCGTATAAATCGCGGAACTCAATCCGTAGCGAGAGTTATTGGCCGCGACGAGACCTTCATCCAAATCTTCGACCTGATAGACGCTGACCACAGGACCAAAAGTCTCTTCTGCGTGACATTCCATGTCCTCTGTCACATTGGTTAAAACCGTAGGGTGGCAGCGATTGCCCTCCCAGTCTCCACCGACCACGATATTCGCACCTTTGTCCTGCGCATCCCTGATGTGCCGCTTGATCCGTTCGCGCTGCCGATCGCTGATAATCGGCCCAATAATCGTCGCGGGGTCACGCAGATCACCCACACCCAGCTTGGACACGGCGCCTGTGTACGCTTTGATAAATTCGGGGTATATGCCCTTCTGCACATAGATCCGACTTGAACTGATGCAGGCCTGCCCCTGATGCATAAACATACCGCGCACCGCGCCTTGCACGGCATCTGATAGCGTTGCGTCGTTCAAAATCACCAGAGGATTCTTGCCGCCCAGCTCCAGCGTCACATGCTTGTTATCGCGTGCACACAACTGCTGGATGTGTTTCCCCACTACTGTAGAACCAGTAAAGGTTACTGACCTCACCAGCGGGTGGGTCACCAGGGAGTCGCCGATCGTGTAGCCGTCGCCCGCTACAACATTGACTGCACCGTCAGGGAAACCAGCCTCTGAGAGTAATTCCGCAAACTTAAGTGCGATCACCGGCGTGTGCTCCGAAGGGAGCATTACCACAGTACTACCCGTTGCCAGCGCGTTGGCACAAAGGCGACTCGCTTTGATGAGCGGAACATTGAAGGGCGTAATGACAGCAACCACACCGCGGGGCTCACGCCAGGTCAGGCTAATCCGGCCCGGATAATCACTGGGCAACGTCTTGCCGCTTACCTGTCTTACCATGCCAATGGCAGCACGAATAAAGCTCACCGCTTTGCCCGTTTCAAATTGCGCTTTGGAAATAGTGGAACCCGCTTCGTCTATCAACAAATCGACAAATTCTGCTTTTCGCTCCTCCAGCATTGCGGCCGCATTAGCCAGCCAGCGTTCTCGCTCGTTCACCGACGTATGTCGGTATGTCTGAAAGGCGTCATGAGCAGCCTGGACCGCAAGATCCATCTCTACCGCTGATCCCTCGGCCACCACCGAAAATGGGCTGTCATCGCTGGGATTGAATACGGTAAAAGTCGCACCTCCGGCCGAGGTACAATGCTCACCGTTGATCCAGTGTCCTAGGGCTTGCTGATCGTCTGTCGTCACGCTCTGAGCTCCACTGCTGACTGATTCAGTAGTTCAGCGCGCCACCATCCACATTGATGCACTGACCAGAAATAAAATCGCTGTCTTCACTGGCAAGAAAGTAGACAGTTCCCAGCAGATCGTCCGGCATCATATCGCGCTGGAACGCACGCATATTCTCGTTCGCCGAGCGCGCCATATCATATTGCTTACTCGCCGCCACGCCTTCACTCTCCGTGAGTCCGACCATGATACAGTTCACATAGACGTTACTGGCCGCGAGCTCTCGCGATAGGGCTCGTGTTTGGCCCACCACAGCACCTTTAGAGGCCACGTAATGGCAGAACATAGGCGCCCCTCGCAGGAACGTGCCAGATGAGATGTTAATGATCTTGCCACGGCCGTTCTTCTGCATACTGGGAAGCATCGCCTTGGTGGCCTGAAACGGCCCACGTGCGTTCACCCTCATTACCGCATCCCACTCTTCGTTACTTAGCTCAGTAAACGGTTTAAATTGGATGGATGCAAAGATCGCAGCGTTGTTGATCAAAATTTCGATGGGCCCAAAGTGCCCCTCAACCTCGGCTACCAGGTTTTTCAGTGAGTCGTCGTCAGTGACATCAGCGCTGACACCCATCGCTGAACCGCCCTCTCCGTTGATCTCATCAACTACTGATGAGGTATCGGCAAGATCACATACGACGACAAGTGCGCCCTGTGATGCCAGCCCTTTCGCATAGGCCGCTCCGATTCCCTGAGCAGCGCCGGTCACTACGGCAACTTTGTCCTTCAGTCTATCCATAATTAAATAGTCCTCACCTCTATAGCCCGATGATTGTTTTCACTTCAGGCCAGCTCTGCGTGCCAAATTCTTTAAGGTCATCCGTGAGTTTTTCAGGACACCAGTCGAGAAATACCTCCTTGAAACGAGGCCGAGCCTTGATGGCAGAGAACCAGCGCTCAACCCCTAGCAGGCGTCCGGACCACATGCCCGACATGCTTAGCATATCGAGACGATTCACGTAGGGGGCCAAGCCGATATCGGCAAGCGAAAAGCCATCTCCGGCTAGCCATTTTTGTTGTAACAACACTTCGTTCATCTTCACCAGATAGTCGTAATACAACCCAATGGTGTCGCCTATGCCGGGCGCACTGAAACCCTCGCGAACGATTTCCTGTTTACGCGCCTTCCACTTCGAGGTGACAGACTGATCCGGGGTGCTTTCTAGAAACTCTTCCAGCTTCTCGCGCGGCAAACGGAGAACAATATGGCGATGGCAGCAAACGAAGGTGAGCTCGCCACAGGCAGGATGGAGCTGCTCATCGACAGCCTTGGTCCACATGCGCATCTGTGCGCGACCATAGGCATCAGATGGAATCAGATCTGGCCCGGAGAATTCGTCGTCAATATATTCACATATTACCGTGGACTCATTCAGAATCTTGCCGTCATGAACCAGCGATGGCACCACCGCTTTAGGATTGATGGCCCGATACTCATCAGTGAACTGCTCGCCGGCAAGAATATCGATGTAGTGAGATTGATCGACCCCAACCCCCTTTTCAGCCAGCGCAAACCGCACCTTAGCGGCACACACAGATGATCCGTGATGATAAAGCTCCAGCACTATTTACTCCTCAGCATTTCAGGTGGGAACCAATCGACTACTGACTTCTGGAAACTGGGCCGTGATTCGATACGCTTGACCCATTTGGCAATATTGTCGTACGAGTCAAATGAGTAACCTGCCAGCAGATCGAGCGTAAACTGCAGCGGCAGCCACGCTACGTCCGCCAGAGAAAAGGCGTCCCCAGCAATCCATTCACTCTCTGCCAGACCCCTATCCAGCGTTTGAAAGCAGTCATCGATGATTGCCTCTGCTGCACTCACCTCGTCCGCGGAGAAACCGGTAGTAGTGCTGCGGCGATGGAACTCCAAAAGCTCCCGATTCGTCTGCAGACTGCGGTACTTCTCCTCTTCCTCAAGATTCTGAGCCATATTCTTACCGACCCTTCTGTCATAGATGAAGGTCTTGATAGCTTTGACATGGATCTCGACAGCCTTGCGAAGCCAGAAGTACATCTGTTCCCGCTGCTGAGGATCTGAAGGTTTCAGAGGAGGCTCAGGAAAGGCATCATCGAGATGGTCGATAATGTCATCAGATTCGATGATAACCACGCCATCATTAACCAATGTTGGAACCAGCCCGGCAGGATTGATGCCGAAGTATTCAGGCGTTATGTGTTCCTTCTTGAGAATATTGAGGTGGTGGCTCTCCCACTCGAGGCCTTTCTCCTCAAGCACCATGCGAACACGCATGGAGCAGTTCGAAACACCACTGTGGAAAAGATGGAGGCCCGCGTAACTCAGGACCTCCTCATTGGTTGGCACAATAACAGGCATCAGTTAATCCTTACCGGCATTAAGAAAAAATCAGACGTGACTCAGTCGAATCTAGCTCGGAACTGAATAGCAATCTCTCTGGGAGGGTTCATGGCCGCTAGGATGTTAGGACCCGAGGGAATGCACCATGCGCAATAATCCTCGTTGCTAAGATTCTTTCCTATGAGGGAGACGGTCCAGTTCTCGGAAGGAGAAACCAAGCGCAGCACGGCGTTATAGAGCGTGAACGACTCGGTTAGTACGTTATCTTGGTAAGAGATGTCCGTGTAAAAGTCGTCGGAGTAAGAAATATCGAGTCGCCCCCCGACACCCCACCCCGCAAAGACATCATCAACCTGAAAATCCGCGAACAGCGCAGCTTTCACCTCAGGTGCGAAAATGAGTGGCAAACCCGCTAGGTTACAGGTCCCAGTCTCAGCGTCTGGAACCACTGGAGTACCTGGATAACACTCTGCACCGGGGAAAGAGTCGTACTCGGCGTCGGTGTAGGCAAAGTTCGCCCCCAGAGTCCATACGCTGTTGAGGGCCCATGTCGAGTCAAATTCGATACCCTGACTGGTGGAATCCGCGGCATTTGAAACCGAAAATGCGGGTATCTCACCCGGTATCTGCGTGGAAAGCTGCAGCCCCTCAATATCTATTCGGTAAAGTGCTACGTTCAGCGCCAGAGCCCCATCAAGTAGCGAGGCCTTCGCCCCGACTTCAAAAGAGTCCACGTTTTCATCGTCATACTCAAAATTTGCTTCAGGCCCCTCGATTCGATCACTGAAGCCACCGGTCTTATGCCCTTGTGAGTAGTTCGCATAGAGCATCGCGCTATCACTGACGTCCCACTGCAGCGTCACAGCACCTGTAAACTTGCTCTCGCTGCGACTATCCGAGGCAACCAAGGGAGGGCCCCCAGGGCCTCCTGGAATATCTAGGCG
>QXYP01000358.1:0-1739 GCA_009886815.1 Halieaceae bacterium | reverse complement strand
CAGTAGCGCTCGAACGCAAAATCCTTTTCTTCGCGGGCGTAGCGACCGCCGAGGATAAGCGAGATGTCGTTAGAAACCTGCCAACGAACCTGGCCAAAGCCCGCAACGGTTTGGGTATCCTGATTCCACGGCTCGTACCGATCCATGTATAAACCACCGGGATCAAGAAACACCGTGGACAGATTAAGGCTCGAATTCTGGAACCGCTTCAGCTCCGAATCTTCAAAATACGCGCCAAAGATGTAGTCCATGGTATCGGTGGGTGTCGAGGCAAATCGAAATTCCTGAGTGAATCCCTCGTAGTCTTCGTTTCTTCGAGCCCGAAAGCCACTAGCTAGACCCATATCAAGGCCCAAGAAATTGTGCTGGTAATCATAGGTCTGAAACGCCGTGACGGAAGTCAAAGTGCCCGCTTCAAAGTCATGCTCTACCCGCAGCGTTATGTTCTGGCTCTCCTGATCTCGACTTGGACAAAATGATCCCGTATTAAACGCGGTGTCTGCCGCGCCATCTCCTGTCGTATCGCGATTAGCGACCACATCAGTACAATCAACGTCGTAGATCCAATCTAATTCCGGAGTGAAATCGGGCGAATGTGTTTGATAAACAAACAATGGCGGGCCGCCAGCATCATTCCATTCGGCGGTATCTGCGCCGTCTTCATCAAACTCGGCGTGCTCGAGTTTTAGGTCTACTCGTGTTCGATCTGTGGGCGTCCAGGCAAAACTCAGCCTAAACATGCTCTCGTCACGGTTAGGTCCGCCAGGGCCAACCAGTCTGTTCTCATAGAACCCGTCGGCGTCGCGGTAGCGAACAGCAAGGCGCGCTCCAAGATTATCGGTTAGAGGCCCTGAGATGTAGCCCTCGACGTCGTTGTTGCCACCCGTCGTTTCATAAGTACTGGCAGATGCCGTAAAGCCTGCTTCAAATTCGGAAGTCGGCTTAGCGGTATGCATTATCAAGGCCCCAGCTACGGTGTTTTTCCCAAACAAAGTGCCCTGAGGCCCCCGTAACACTTCCACACCAGCGAGATCCATAAACCCATGGAGATTAATCGCGGCGCGGCCGATGTAGACGTCATCAACAAAGCGGCCAACAGACTGCTCGATCGAGTGGCTAGCACCCGAGCCCAGCCCACGGATATAAAGGTTTGGCAGAATAGAAGCGCTGTTAATTTCAAAGTTTGGAATCAGCAATGACAGCTGTTCCATATCCATAATGCCAAGATCCTGAATCGTGTCGCCGCTCACCGCAGCAACGGAAATCGGAACATCTTGAATACTCTCTGCCCGACGCGTAGCAGAAACCACCACTTCTTCCAAAGCGCCCTGCGCAAACACACCGGTGCTAGCGCTGGCACTAGCAGAAATAAGTCCTAGATAAAGGCCTCTTCCCAACCACGCTCCGAGCCGACTTTTTGTCATTCTGAGATACCCTTTTTTAGTTATGTTTAATCGCCACCCTGCCCCTAGGCAGAAGCGCGCTCAAATGCTCCTAGCTCAGCACGGATAGTAAAAATGACTTTATTCGCAAACAATATGCTGTTTAACTGACTCAATATTCGCGTTTCGAGAACAAACATGGACGAACTCAAATCCATTCGCTCCTTCGTCAAAGTCGTCGAGGCCGGCAGTTTTGCCGAGGCGGCGCGTCAGGAAGGCATCGCCAAGTCCGTCATCACAAAGCGAATCAACCAACTTGAATACCATATGGCAATGGTACTACTGAAGAGCTCCACA
>QXYP01000357.1 GCA_009886815.1 Halieaceae bacterium | reverse complement strand
TTGAGTGCGAGCGCAATGCCGTTTACGCAGAGTGCAACCAGCACCCTATTCTCGGCCTTATGTCCTACGACCTAGAAAATGGTACAGACCTCTCGGTAAAGGTCCGCAAAGAGTTTAAGAAGGTTATGCAAAAGCGTAACTATATTGACCCCGAAACAAATACCACGATGTATTTCATGAAAGTCAAAGAAGATGAAGTTGTCCCTGCAACCTATGCCTGGGCTGATGGTTGGAATGGTCACGCCCAGCACGTTTGGGACAAGGAATATATCGAGAGCATTTATCCAGATCAGAAAGAACGCTACTTTCCATCATTGCTAAGAGGCTGGCCCTTCGAAAACATGGGGTGGGGCGTGTCGTTCGACTTCGGTTTTTTTGCCCTCTTAGCTTCTGAGGTTGGCGATACGGACACGGTACAGACAATGATCGATTACGCCGACGCGCACTTCGAGCCGACGTGGAAGGACGGGGGCTACTACTATCCGCACACAAGGTTTTATATATACAACTTCTTTCGGGACTGGCTGGGGTACATTCACAACGTGGGTCCGTTGACGGGCAACGTCCTAGTCGGCTTTGCGAGCATCAATCCGAAAGATGGACTCTGGGAGATCTATAACCGACCCTGGGAGAAGTCCCACTTCGCAGACCCGTTCATCAGCGATATCGACTACCTTGAAGCCAGTGTCACGCAGGCCGTTTTTGATCGCGCAAAAGACGCTCTTGTCGTAACGCTAGTCGCTGGACCTGTAGCAAGCAGCACCGTCTCGTTCACAGTCCGTCAGTTGGGAACGGACAAGACCTATGCGTTACTAAAGGACGGAGCATATCTGGGTGACATCAGCAAAGGCGGCCCGTTACCTCCGGGGACCTCATGGCAGGAGGACGGCTCCCTGCTCATTACAACAGCATTACGCGAGTCGCACTCTTTTGTTATCAAAGCGAATCAGTAGCGCACTGCCAGGAAGCCAAAAACTGCATGTACCGTGCCCTAAGAAATTTTGTCGCGCTCATCTTGGTCCTCGCCGCCGTAGCCTGTGGCTCCAGTGACTCCGGTCCCTCCTCAACGGGTAATATTGATCCAGACCTGGTGAAAGAATACCTCCTCATGCATCCTGACATCGTGTTCGACGATGAAGCAGTGAGCGATGCGATCCGTAGAGCGCTGTTACGCCGCGGACAAGGTCGGGTTGCCGAGGAACGACAATCAATATTAAGCGCTCACCAGGAATTGTTGGTATCACCGCTCACGCCCTCTTCAGGCAGCACAAACACAGATATCACCATTATCGAGTTTTACGACTATCAGTGCGTCCCGTGCAGGGTCAGTTACCCTGAGCTACAACAGGTCCGCGCCACAGAGCCCGGTATTCGCTATGTATACGGCCAACTTCCCATCTATGGCAGCCACTCGATCATGGCTGCGCGGGCAGCCGTAGCTGCTCATCGGCAGGGCCTCTTTCCGGAATTCCATCACGCTTTGATGACGATAGATTCAGGGCTGGATATGACACTGATTTTCGCCGCAGCTGCAGAAGTCGGGCTCGACGTCGAAACACTGCAGGTGGATATGCGCGACCCGCAGGTCCATCAATACCTAAAGGAGATGCGCGCGCTGGCAGAAGTCCTCGACATCACGGGCACACCGTCATTTATCATAGGTGGTGCAAAGCTGAGCGGCGGGATAACCGCTGGCGATCTCAAAAGCGAACTCGATCGTCAGCGCAATCAGATTTAAGACGTTCTCCAGCGCTAACCAATCGTAACGTATGGGGTGCTTCATGATTAAAAAAGCAAACCTTGCCTACAAACCTGAACCAGTCTCAAGCTGAAGATAGGCCCGCTAATGGCAGCTGAACGAACTGGACAGAACATGGGTAGATCATCTCATCACCCACGGCAACTCTGAAATCCGGGCCAGCGTACACGTGGTGATTGATACTGGCTCTAGCACAGTAGGAGAACCCGCTGCCTATCTCACCAACAATCTCGCCGCCCTATATTACTAGTCACTACTGTAAAGCTAATATACAATACGCGACTGTTGATAGGAGCTAAGCTAATGAGTGCCAAACAAAGCGATCCAGCAGATGCGGGAAAAATTACTGACTCGACACTGCACAGGATGCAAGAACGCGTTGGCATAGAAGTCCCAGAACCCCGTCGTTACCACAATGACGTGGTTACCCAGGACGGCTCGCGCCATTTCTGCTGGGGCTATGGCGATGACAACCCGCTCTACTGTGATGCCAACTATGCGAGGGACTCCCGGTGGGGTGGTCTGATCACCGCGCCGGGGTTTACCTACACCATGGGAGAAAATGACGTCCCTCCCCTGCCCCCGGAACTTAAGAAAAAGCTTAAAGGGGACCCACTCAGCGGGCTGGGTGCCTATCAGGCAGAAATGACTTTCGAATGGTGGAAGCCGTTAAAGGAAGCGGATCGCTGCTACTTGCGTAAGGCCCTGGTTGGCACCCGACTGACGGAGGGTCGCTTTGGCGGCAAGTCGATTCATGAGGTACGCGGGATCTTCCAGCGCAACCAAGATGGGGAGCCTGTCGCCGCACGGCGAGGGCTGTTTATCGCTAACGAACGCAGCCAGGACAAGGGTGACCAAAAGCCCGAGAAGAAAAAGAAGATCATGTCACTACCCGAGCCCTACAGTGATGAGGAACTTGCTGAAATCGATGCCTGCTACGAGGCAGAGAACGACATTCGCAGAGGGGCAAGCCCCCGCTACTGGGAAGATGTGACTGTAGGTGAGACCCTGCCAAAAATGGTTAAGGGCCCGCTCAAACTCACCGACCTGATTCTCTGGCACATGGGCTGGGGCCTGCAGATTTCGCCCCCGGGGGCGTTCAAGCTGACACACGACGTACGCAAAAAAATACCCAGTCTGTTCCCTAAGGATCACCTCGGGGTACCCGATACGGTGCAGCGCTGCCACTGGCAGGAAGACTGGGCGAAGGAACTTGGTTTCCCGGGGCCCTACGACTACGGCGGTCAACGCGAGGTATGGCTCACCCACCTAATGACCAACTGGATGGGGGACGACGGCTGGTTGTGGAAATTTTCAGTGCAGCACCGGAAGTTCAACTTTTTGGGTGACACCTCATGGCTACATGGCGAGGTGACTGACAAACAGGAGCGGGACGGCCGATTTGAGGTGCACCTAGACGTGTGGTGCGTGAACCGGGCAGGTGAAAAATCCAGCCTGGGCAACGCCGTCATCCTGCTCCCCTCAAAGGAGCATGGCGAGGTTCTACTACCACAGCCGCCAGCGGACAATCTTACCGATCTGATTCAGTTCGAGGTCGCCAAATACAATCAGGAACACGCCTAATACCGATCTGCGCTCGAGCAGTCACTGACGGAGAGAAACATGGATTTACAGCATAAAATCGCCATCATCACGGGCGGCTCGGGCGGCCTGGGCATGGCCGCAGCGAAGGCGTTTCTCGCCAAGGGTGCCAAGGTGGCGGTCTTTGACCTACAGGAGGGTGACGTCAAGACACTGGCCGAAGCACACCCCGGACAGATCAAGTATTACGAGACTAATGTCATCAGCGAAGAGAACGTTGCGACCAATATTCATCAGGTTGTGGAAGACTTCGGCGCTATTCATGTCTGCATCAACTGCGCAGGCTTCGGCCCCAGTGCAAAAACCTACAGTAGCCGTAAGGGTCCACACCCACTGGACCAGTTCCAAAACGTCATTAATGTAAACCTAGTGGGCACTTTCAATGTGCTGAGGCTCGCCGTCGAAAAGATGAGTGCCAACGAAGGTGAAGAAAAAGGCGTTGTTATCAACACCGCCTCCGTGGCCTACATGGATGGTCAGAAGGGCCAGGCTGCCTATAGCGCCAGTAAGGCTGGCATTGTTGGCATGACCCTGCCTATCGCCCGGGATCTCGCAGAACTGGGCGTGCGCATCAACGTGATTGCGCCGGGACTGATGGGTACGCCCGCCATGATGGCCATGCCAGAAGATTTTCGCCAGGGGCTGGAGCGCATGGTGCAGTATCCGAAGCGCTTGGGACAGCCCGATGAGTTCGCCCTGCTGGCGACGCAAATCGCCGAGAACCCTTACCTTAATGGCGAAACCATTCGTCTCGACGGTGCCATACGCATGTAAGGAGCTTAGAAATTCCAGCTAGCCCGCGCCCAAACTGGTCGACGCTAGTCTGTTCTGAGCAGGAAACAGGAACCGAGGGGGCCACCGCCGTTCGCTACAGCAGCCACCCTTGGACGCCTGGCCAACTGCCGCTCACCCGCCTCTCCCCTGAGTTGCATAATCGCCTCGTAAAAGTAACCAAAGCCATGGGTGCGCCCCCCTGATAGCTGGCCACCATTGGTATTGAGCGGCAGCCTACCCTCTCGAGCTATATTGCCCCCGCCCTTCAGAAAATCACTGGCCTCGCCCCTGCCGCAGAAACCCAGCGCCTCTATCCAAGACAGCGTTAACATGGAAAAGCCATCGTACAACTGCGCCGTTTCAACATCTGCAGGGGTCAGATCTGTCTGCGACCACATCGCGCAGGCTGCGTCGTGGGCAGCCATCTCGGTCAGATTTGGAGAATAGTTGTCCCAGGAATCCTGCCCGTGCAGCGCACAACCCATCGCCTCAAGATAAACAGGGCTGGCAACATCCTCCGCGGCTTCGGCCCGGGATACAATAATCGCCGTACTGGCATCTACCGGCACATCACAATCGAACAGGCACAGCGGCGAACTGATCATGCGTGCGCTCAGATAATCATCCATATCGAGCGCATCAGTAAATACCGCCTTGGGATTCAGCGCCGCATTGCGCCGATTGTTGATCGCAATCTCGCCCAATGTTTCACGAGTTGTACCAAAATCATGAAAGTGCCGCTGGGCATAAAGCGCAACGGTATTTACGGCTGAGTAACCCCTAAAGGGCACCATCCATTGGAAGGGACCCGAAATTCGATCACCCCCCGTTCCTGAAACACTAGCCTTGCGATCCGCTGTGACCGACGAAGCCTCCGTCACCGTACGAAATACCAAAACGTGGCGACACAGGCCACTGGCCACAGCAGCACAGGCATTAACGATCGCCCCGGCTTGGGCCGGCCCTTCCCAACCGGCGGAGTGCCAACTCAACTTAAGCCCCATGGCATTCTTCACGTCAGCCAGCGCCACCGGACCAAACCCGGGAGAAATGTCTTTGCGTACCCCGGGGTATGAGCAGAGACCATCAATGTCCGAAACACTCAGGCCAGCATGGGCAATGGCTTCCAGTGAAGCATCTAGCGTCAGGTCAATTGCAGATCGCTCAAGCTTGCGACCGACCGCCGATTGCCCTGCTCCGCTGAAAACAACCCGTTTCGAATCTAGCAAGAAGCCATCCCATTTCCCGTGCAAAAAGGCGCATGTGTAAGCGGTAACACCGTCATATCGATTGCCTGAATTTAACTTTACAGCTGTGTACAGTTTATGTAATCTTTGAGCCTATCACAAGCTTACAACAAGCCCTCCTGCTGACTTACAGGCGCACCAGTATGACCCACATGTTCGATTACACGGTACCTGACCATGTCCCGCAAGAATTGGTCTTACCTCTGGACGGCGAAACTCACCCGGAACTGAAGAAGAATCCCTTCGAAGTATTTGCCAATCTGCACAAAGAAGCGCCACCCATTTTCTACAATCCAGCCGCTTTTCAAGGGGCCGGTGGCTGGTCGATTTCTGACGGCACTATCATGAAGGAAGTGTTGCAAAGCCCCGAGCTTTTTTCCTCTAAAAATGGCACAGGCTTTTCCTTTCTGCTGGGCCAGGAACTTGATCTAATCCCCCTCGAAATCGATCCGCCCGAACACATAAAATACAGAATTCATTTCAATAAGCCGCTGTCGCCACGAGAAATCGCGCCCAGAGAGGATGCCGTGCGCGCCACAGCCGTAACGCTACTGGAGAAGTTTCAAGCGCAAGGCCGATGTGAATTTATTGATGACTTTGCCGTGCAATTTCCAGTGCGAATATTTATGGATCTGTTCGGGATGCCGCCTTCGGACTTCGACAAAATCCTCGACTATGAATACAAACTGCTGCATGTCTCCAACACCATTGAAACCCGCGCTCAGGCGGCTCGGGATATCTACAATTACCTCGTTGACATGCTGGCGACAAAGCGCGCTGATCCTGCAGAAGATCTTGCCACAGCAATTCTCGGTTTTACGGTGGACGATCGTGAGCTCACCGACAAGGAGATACTGGGCATGTATTTCCTGCTGTTTGTCGGCGGCTTAGACACGGTTGCCTCATCGTTGGGCTTCGCCTGGCGCTATCTCGCGGCGAATCCAAAAGCACAGCAGCAGCTGCGGGACAACCCGCATCTGATCCCTGGCGCTATCGAAGAATTTTTCCGAATGCACTCGGTGGTAGAAGTGAGGCGCAGCGTCACCGAAGACGTTGTCTTTCACGGCGTACAGTTGAAAAAAGGCGATTTCGTCAACTGCATTACAGCGGTCGCCAGTCTCGATGAAAAGGAGTTTGAAAATTCCTTGGAAGCGAACTTCGAGCGATCTCCCAACCGGCACTGTGCCTTTGTTTTTGGACCACACCGCTGCATGGGCTCTAACCTTGCCAGGCTTGAGATGCGGGTGGCACTGGAGGAATGGCTTAACCGTGTGCCGGCATTTGGCATCGAGGAAGGCGCTGAAATTGATGTCAACCTAGGTGCCGTTGTCTCTCTAGCGAGGCTGCCACTGACCTGGTGAACAGCCAACGACTCAAAGACATATCACTGAAACAGGATTTCCCATGAGCAAGAGCACTGAAGAGCAGGTTTACACAGCGTTTTCCGATGCGATTAACAGCGGGGACCTGGCAGGCGCATTTCAGTACGCAACCGACGACATTTCCTTTAGGCCCATTGGTGGCCATCCGGAACTGGGCCGTGAATTTAAAGGCATGCAGGACATTCTGGAAAATTGCTGGATGAAGGTCTTCCAGCATATCGATGAGAACGGTGTTGCAATCACCGTCAATGACATTGTGACGGCAGACGGTATCGCCTTTGTGCAGTTCAACGGAACAGCAAAGGGCCGCTCAGGCATGACTTACGACAACGAGTACGTACACCTACTCCGCTACCGAGACGGCAAGATCTGCAGCATTACTGAATTCCTGGACACGAACCTACTTAACAAACTGCTGGAACAATAAAACAGCTGAGAGAGAATGAACAAATTGGCTAAGCACATCACACGAAGGGACTTTCTCAACGGCGTTACCGTCAGTCTGGCCGGCGCGGCCACAATGGGCCCACAGACTGCGCTAGCGGCGGCAGTCAAGTCAGCATCGGGGCGCGCAGGCGACTACTACCCGCCTGCTTTGACGGGTATTCGCGGCAGTCATGACGGTGCTTTCGAAAGTTCCCACGCCCTAGCCTGGCGCGGAGAGAAACCTTCGAGCTATCAGGCGCTCAACGAGGAATACGATCTGGTCGTGGTAGGCGCGGGCATCAGCGGCCTAGCTGCCGCCCTGTTCTATCAGCAGAAGGCCGGCAAAGATGCACGCATCCTAGTGCTGGACAACCACGATGACTTTGGCGGCCATGCCCGGCGCAATGAATTTCATAGTCAGGGCCAGATGTTACTCGGTCCCGGTGGTAGCGGTAACTTCCAGGATTCTCACCTCTACTCCCAGCAATCCAAAAGACTGATCAGTGAGCTGGGCTTTGACCTAAACAAGGTGCGGGATGCCATGGCGCCCGGCTGGGGCATGGCAGACGCGGAAGTTGACGTTGGCCTGTATACCGATAGCAAACATTTCGGTGAAGACAAAATTATCAACGGTCCCTGGATGGGCACCTGGTTCGGCATGGGCAACTACCGAGAGCTTATTCAATCCCTGACGGTATCGGAATCCGAGCAACAAAAGCTCATCGCGTTTGTGGAGGGTACCCTTGAGCTCCAGAAAGCAGTACCAGAGAAGGACATCAAGCACTTCCTCAAGACCACGAGTTACCAGACGTTCTTGACGGATTACGTTGGACTGGCAGAACCCACCTCATCCCTATGGAACACCATCATCGGCGTCACCTTCTGCCTATACCCCGATTCCATATCGATTGCCGAGGCGGTTAAGTGGGGAGTGCCGGGCTTCAGTGTCCTTGGAGAGGAAGCCTATGCAGTTCTCGCAGACAGCCTGATTATGGAAGAGTCCGATATCGTCTGGATGCCCGATGGCAATGCTTCCCTGACCCGGCAAATGGTGCGTCGACTGATTCCCGCGGTGGCCTCCGGTGGCACTATTGAAGACGTAGTCACGGCTCAATTCGACTACGGCAAACTGGACGTGCCGAACCATCCGGTGAAGCTTCGCTTAAACAGCTCGGCGGTTAACGCGAGCAACAATCCCGACGGCACCGTTTCAGTAGCCTACGTTACCAAAGGGGCAGCCTATCGGGTCAAAGCCAAGCATTGTGTTCTAGCTTGCTACAACGGACTGATCCCCCACCTTTGCCCAGACATGCCCGAGGAGCAGAAGGAGAGCCTGCGCTACAGCGTCAAAGTGCCACTGCTGGCGACCAACGTCCTGATTCGTAATCGCCAGGCCTTTAACAAAGCAGGCGTTGAGGTATTTCACTGCCCAACCAGTCACTACCACCTGGTATCCAGCGCGCCACCCGTTTCGATCGGTGATTACAAGACAAACGACGATCCCGATTCACCCATGGTCATCTACATGCTGACATCGCCTACGGACAGGAACAACGGCAGCCAGACCGGCCGCGACCTGTATCGCCAAGCCAGGCATAAACTGTATACCACGACCTTCGCCGACTATGAGCAGGACATACGCGAGCAGCTAACCGGCATGTTTGGCCCCTTCGGCTTCGACGCCGAGCGGGACATCGAAGCAATCACCATTAACCGGTGGTCACACGGCTACGCCTACGATTACATGGAACTGTACGACCCAGAGTGGCCCACGGGCAAAGCCCCCCACGAACTGGGTCGCAAACCCTATGGCCGTATCAGCATTGCAAACTCTGACTCGGAGAATAAGGCCTACCTCAACGGCGCGATCGATGCAGCCTGGCGCGCCGTCAATGAGCAGCTGGAGAGCGAGCAGAAGGCAGATGACAGCGCCGCATAACCATTAAACCCTCAAGAGATTCGGTCATGGAGAATAACGAGCTGCAATACCTTTCGGATTATGTGGCGATACGACAACTCAACGCCAAGTACAACCGCTATGCCGACCTCGCAGACGGCAAGTCGTACGCCAACCTCTTCACCAAAGATGCCGAGTTCACTATTTGTGGCGAGGGAATTTACGTCGGGCGTGCGCAAATTGCGGCCCGCTGCAATGCCACGACAACAGCCGTGCACGTTACCACCGAACCCGAACTGGATATCACCAATGACACCGCTCGGCAACGTGTACGCATGCTCACGGTGCTCCAGGACGGAGAAGGAACGCGCAACGAATTTGTCGCATCAGGCTGGTACATCGATGAACTGAAGCGAACGGAGGGTAGCTGGCGCTATCACCGACGCCGAGTGGAACTGGACCTAGACATCAATGCCGTTGTGGCAAAAGTGAAGTAATGGGTACGTCAGCTAACAATCATTGTCAGAGGAACTCGCTATGAGCACCACCGCCCGATTAGACAGTCAAATCAACAAAGTTGCCTATCTCTCAGCTATTGTCCTTTTCGTGTTCACAGTCGTGAGTATGTTCGGAGTCTATGATGCCCCCGCTGGCAGCACCGCCGCCGAAAAAATCGCCTGGCTTAATGAGAACAACGGCGCCTTTGTGCTGAGCTGGGTCACCCAAATTGTTCAGGTGTTCACACTTGCCGCGGTTTTCGCCGCTACCTGCTGGAAGGTGTACCGCGTTAACCCCCTGGCTGCAGTCTCTGGCGGTATCATGCTGGCGCTGGGCACCATGGCGATTATAATCACCAAGGGCACCGAGCTTTGGGTCGTCCCCCTGATCGCTCAAGACCTGGCCGCTGGTGCACACGGCCAGGAACCCGGGCTGACACTGTTGTCGATTAATAGCCAGGCTTATCCTTACAGCCTGACCACCTACTTCGATTACCTAGGGCTGTGGCTTTGGTCTCTGTTCGGGTTACTGGTTGCTCGCCCACTGTTTCAGCTCTCAACCAGTGCGAAGGTCGCCGCGATCAGTTTAGGCCTCTTCGGTATTATCTATCCCGTCTTCTACGGCTTTCTGGTGACCGGTATAATTCCACTGAGTGAAATCACCGACTACAGCACTTTCATGCTGCTAGCCTGGGTTGGGGCATTTGCCATGGGGGTTTACTGCCGCGGAGAATCAAAAACCGCACCGGCATAATATAAAGCGTCACTCTCATTAACGCGATTAGAGATAGCGTGGTCTGGTTCGAACCGAGTCAAAGTGAACCCCAGCCTTAAAATTACTGCGCTATTGCGGCGGCGTACTCAGCAGGCTGAGCAACGACACAGCTTCCCCCATAGCAGCATAGACAGCTTCAGTGAGCCCTTGGACTAATTACCGAGGGGACCACAAAGCATCTCGTTAGCATGGATAGTATCCAGATACTCGCGCCGCCCGCAGATCAACCCGCCTCTGACAAGTATCAAGTAGTGATAGCTGTTTCGGTAGATCTCACCGTCAATGCGCGTACCTAAGGACTCTGCCTCTACTGCAACGCGCTCACCCTCGACGGTCATACCCGTGATAGTGACCGTTAGACCGTGGGGAAAGCGTTCCGCGACAGTAGCGTGTATTTTTTTCAGGCTGGAGAGATCATGGCGGCCGCCCAGTGGCCAGTGCCCCTCCCCCAGAATCCAGAGCGTGCTATCAGGTGACAGGCGCGCAGCAGCCCTGTCAAAGCGGCCCGCCGAAATATCTGCGTAATAGGCCCTGACCACCTCTTCAGGGCTGGCCATAGCGTTTGAATCGATCATTTGACCGTGCCTGCGTCGATACAAACACGTCTCAAAGGCGCTGAGACTGCACTGGGGCAGAGGGCCATTTATTTATAGCCCACCTTCTGCTTGAGCATAATCTGTATTGATGATGATGAGCTCCCGATACTTTTCAGGCATGTACCAATAACCTTTATACCCCTGGGGCACCACCAAGGACTCGCCCTGCTTGAACTCGATAGCATCCCCGCCATCGGGAGTGAGTATGAGGCGCCCTTCCAAAATTTGAACAAATTCGTCATAAACAGCACCATCAATGTAGACCCTGCCGGGCCCAGCCTCGTAGACGGCAACGAAGATTTTCCCAGCGTAAAAAGCGTGGGTATAGGAATCCGAAGTGAAGTCATCATCTCGCGTTACATTTTCGCCATCGAACTCTGATGGATCAACGCGAGTCAGCCCTCTGCCTTCCAGATAGCCCTGATCAATGGCAATCGGCATCACGGGCGCTGGCTCTGAAGATGACTCCTGACTGTTAACGGTTTGGCCAGAGAAGATAAGCAGTAACAGCGTAACGACCGTGGCGTAGTACATAATCAGATACCAAAAGTGGAGGCGCGTTGTGAACAATTGGGAATCAGTACCGATTGCAAGATTGTCGACTTCGGCATGAATTCATCTTTAGCTTCTGAACAAAACGTGAAACCGCGAGCAGTTGCCCAGCGGTTTCAGTGATAGGGTGTCGCGATCTAGAAATCGTACCGCAACTCAGCCGTCACACTCCGGGGCCGGCCGGGCACATCCCAGTAGCTACCACCACCGTCTCCAGAAGACATAGTGGCGTACTCTTCATCCGCCAGGTTGTCGGCCCTGAGCGCGATCTGCCAGCCCTGTTCAAGGTGTGCCAGCGCAATGCGCAGGCTCAGCAGGCCATAGGCTTCGACCCGTATCATTCCGTAATCCACGTCTCCTAGCTGCATAGCCCGAGTGAGTGGGTCGTCGCGCCAACTATATATCGCTCCAATACTACCGAGCAGATTGCCCGCAAAGGTGACTTCCTGTCGGGCGCTGATGGTGTAGCTCGATTTAGGTGACCACTGGCGATCCACACCCTGCAGAGACTGGACCTGTCCGAGTTGATCTAAAGACGTTTCATCGGAGTCGCTTATCTCAGCGTCAAGCCAGCCCGCAGACACACCAAGCTGAAAACCGGGCAGGCTAGACGGCGCCCATAACAGGTCTACTTCCGCGCCATAGTGCTCGGCATCACCCACTGTGCCAATCGTCGAGAGGGTGCCCGAAGGGGAACCATCTGATGGAACCATAATTCCCCCCTGAGCGTCTTGGTAGTCATAGAAGAACGCCGCCGCATTAATCTGCAGGTCGTCGGTAGGGTTCGACTTGATACCGATCTCGTAGGAATCGTTGATCTCCTCGGCGTAGGGTGTCAGCTGGTCATTGTTGTCGGTAAATGCCGCAAAGAAGCCGCCCGACTTAAAGCCCCGAGACAGTCTGGCGTACACCATGGTGTGGTCAGATACATGCCAATCCAAGCCAATGTGACCGGACCAGTTTTCTTCCAAAGAGGTCTCAAAACCTTCGACATCACCAAGAGGAACCGCAAACCCACTAATAAAGACCGTTGACAGGTAGTTAATGCCCTTGTCTTCATCCGTGTAGCGAAGCGAACCATGAAGGTTTAGGCGCTCGGTTAAGTCATATCCCACTTGGCCATACAGCGCCCAGGTTTCGGTATCTTGCGTGTAATCAGCGGTGGCCTCCTGAAACTCCACAAAGCCCAAGTCTGCTAATGCCTGCACCGAGAAGGCTTGCTGGCTCTCGTTGGTATCTTCTGCATAAGTGGCACCCACAAGCCAGCTCAAAGGCCCGTCACTAGTAGATGTCAGACGAAACTCCTGGGACCATTGCTCGAAGTTGGTGATCCCATCAGGGAAGCCATCGACACTGGAAACAAAGACAAGTGGTGTGGCGTCATAATCGAAGAACTGGAAGTAGTCGTACTCGTAGTAAGAGGTGATCGATTTGAAAGTGGTACTTCCTAGGTCCCAATCAATGTTGAGGTTATAACCCGTCCATTCGTTATCCAGCCTATTAATAGGGTTAGAGACCACCGTTTCGCCGTTGGTTTTCTGGTCAGCGGGAGTCGGCAGACCCAGCGTAAATCCATACAGCGCATCAACCAGGTTATGGAATCCGATACAGCTCGAGTCATCACGCCCCCCTTGGTAGATCGCACCACAATAATCAAAGTCATAGGCAGTACTGTACGTACCCGTCAAGCGCGGCATGGTGGTTTCCGACTGATCCCTACCAGAATCGATTTTGAGCAAAACTTCCAATTCATCGCTGGGGGTAAATAACAGCTGCGCTCTTACCGCCTGAAAATCGCGATCGCCATGCTCGTCATCCTCCGGAGTCGTCAGAGAACCCTGCCAACCCCCCCCCTGATCAGTATTGACCGCAAGCCGGTAGGCCAGTTTATTTTCAATAATGGGCCCGCCTATGGCACCCTCCATACTCCATCGATCCCATTGACCATAGGTCCCTCGCACGAAACCGCTTGTCTCGTTCAGGTCAGGCTTTGCAGATAGAATTCTGATCGCGCCGCCCGTGGCATTTCTACCATAGAGCCCACCTTGCGGACCTTTGAGCACCTCGACGCGGTCCACATCAAACAAGCCGATGCCGCCGAGCGCGTTCGAGGTCATATACACTTCGTCGTAGAAAATAGCGGAGACTGGCGTGTTGTTGGTGTTAAAGTCCTCCAATCCTGCGCCACGAATAACCCAGGTGGGTTGCCCAGCACCTCGAGCATCAGAGAGTTCGACGTTGGGAATTATCAGGGGCAGTTGCTCCAGGCTCGTCAGCCCCAACTCAGCCAGCTGTGTGCTGTCAAACGCTGAGATCGCGATAGACACGTCCTGAAGGCTCTGCTCCCGCTTCTGGGCAGTCACAATAATTTCTTCAAGTTCAGCATGAGCCACAAAAGGCGTGACAAAACCGGCTATCGCCGTCGCAATCAGGGTTTTTTGTAGGGTTTTCATTTCACCACTCCCGCCGTGTTATGTGTATGACTCATTTTTTATTTATACAGCAATGTAAAGTATATTATTATTTTACAGGCCTGTCTATTAATACTGGCATGTCAGTTGACATG
>QXYP01000356.1 GCA_009886815.1 Halieaceae bacterium | reverse complement strand
CTTCGCTTACGATACGTCTAAGCAGCTGTCAGTTTTTGTGGGTTTGATTATTACTAATTGCATCGTGATGGGGCGAGCTGAAGCCTTTGCGATGAAAAACCCACCGGTGCCTAGCTTTCTCGACGGTCTAGGTAACGGCTTGGGATACTCATTTATCTTAATGGCCGTCGCTTTTGTCCGCGAACTGTTGGGCTCTGGCAAGTTATTTGGTGTCGAAATTTTGCCCCTGATCACCGAGGGCGGTTGGTACGCCCCCAATGGGTTGCTGTTGTTGCCCCCGAGTGCGTTCTTCCTGATCGGACTCTTGATTTGGGCAATTCGTAGCTTGCAGAAGGATCAGGTCGAAGAGCCTGAGTTTCGTATTGCGAAGCACACGGCAGCCATCGAGGAGGGCGCGTAATGGAACACTTTTTGAGCTTGTTTGTTCGCGCCGTGTTTATCGAAAACATGGCTCTATCGTTCTTTCTAGGCATGTGTACGTTTCTAGCGGTCTCTAAAAAAATTCAGGCCGCTTTTGGGCTAGGAGTGGCGGTGGTGGTGGTTCTTACGATCACCGTGCCCGTCAATAATCTGATCTATCAATACTTATTGGCTGATGGAGCGCTGGCTTGGGCTGGTCTTCCCGATGTCGATCTCAGCTTTCTAGGACTGCTCAGCTACATTGGTGTGATCGCAGCGCTGGTGCAAATATTGGAAATGTTTCTGGATCGTTATGTGCCGGCACTCTATGCCGCATTAGGGGTGTTTTTACCGCTGATCACGGTGAACTGTGCCATTTTGGGCGCATCATTGTTGATGGTAGAGCGTGATTACACCTTTGGTGAAAGCGCCGTATTTGGTGCGGGCGCTGGGGTTGGCTGGGCTCTCGCCATTGTCGCCCTTGCGGGTATTCGTGAAAAACTAAAATACAGTGATGTCCCAGATGGGTTGCAGGGGCTGGGAATAACCTTTATCACCGTGGGACTGATGTCGTTGGGCTTTATGTCCTTCGGCGGAATAGACATCTGATAGTGCTGACAAAGGCGAGGCGTTAGATAGTAATGGATATGACAATTTTATATGGTGTTGGGATGTTTACGGCCATTGTGCTGGCACTGGTTATGGTCATCTTGGCGGCCCGCTCCAGATTGGTGAGCTCCGGGAATGTCAGCATTCAAATCAACGGCGAAAAAACGATAGAGGTGCCCGCTGGCGGCAAACTTCTGCAGACCCTCGCAGACGCCAACCTGTTTTTGGCGAGTGCCTGCGGTGGCGGCGGTACCTGTGCACAGTGCAAGTGTCAGGTCAGTGATGGCGGCGGGTCTATGCTGCCCACAGAAGAGTCACACTTTACGCGTAGACAGGCCCACGATGGCTGGCGCTTATCCTGCCAGACACCGGTTAAGCAGGACATGCGCATTCAAATACCCGAAGAGGTCTTTGGTGTTAAGCAATGGGAATGTACGGTCGAGTCTAACGACAACGTTGCCACTTTCATCAAAGAGCTGGTGCTGCGCCTGCCTGAAGGTGAGACCGTTGACTTTAGGGCTGGCGGCTACGTGCAATTAGAGTGCCCACCCCATAACGTTGACTTTGATAACTTCGATATTGGTGAAGAGTACAAAGGAGACTGGGAACGGTTTGGATTCTTTAAATATGGATCTGCTAGTGAAGACACCACAATTCGCGCCTACTCAATGGCGAACTATCCCGAAGAAAAAGGCATAGTAAAGTTCAACATTCGAATCGCAACACCGCCTCCTGGCAGCGAAGGAATACCCCCGGGCATTATGTCTAGCTGGGCATTCGACCTCAAACCCGGAGACAAAATCACTGTTTATGGGCCTTTTGGCGAGTTCTTTGCCAAAGAGACCGAAGCTGAGATGGTATTCATCGGCGGCGGCGCTGGTATGGCTCCTATGCGGTCACACTTATTTGATCAGCTGAAGCGCCTGAAGACACAACGTAAGATTTCTTTTTGGTACGGCGCTCGCTCGTTGAAAGAGATGTTTTACGTCGAGGACTACGACGGGCTGCAAGCGGAGAACGAAAACTTCACTTGGCATACGGCACTTTCTGATCCTCAGCCGGAGGACAATTGGGACGGGTTAACGGGGTTTATTCACAACGTTCTTTTTGAAGAGTATTTAAAAAATCATCCGGCGCCTGAAGACTGTGAGTACTACATGTGCGGGCCACCCATGATGAATGCGGCAGTGATCAAAATGCTGGTTGATCTCGGTGTAGAGCGGGATAATATTTTCCTAGACGATTTTGGTGGCTAACGCCGCTATCTGGATACCTCTTCGACCAGCCATCGTGCTGGTCGTTTTGCTTCTAGGCTTCTTCGGATGTGCAGAATCCTCGCGCACTGTTGAATTAGAGGGGCGTATCTATGGTACCGGCTGGTCACTGGTCTATTTGCCCGATGATTCTCAGCCGTCACCAGCGGTGGTGGAGGCTGAGGTGCTTGCCGCCTTTGACGTCGTTAATACCAGCATGAATACCTACGACCCCCAGTCGCTGATCAGTGAGTTCAATGCACTGCCAGCGGGGGCTGCCCTGGAGGTTGATTGGGACTTTACCTACGTTCTAAATGAGGCCATGGGCATTACGCGGCTTACCGAGGGCGCATACGACGTCACAGTAGCTCCACTCATCAGCCTCTGGGGATTTGGCCCCACAGGCCCCACAAAGATCCCTACGGACGCTGTAGTTTTAGCTACCCGTGAGGTTGTGGGTTTGAGTCGACTCGATTGGCAGCCCAATATCCGCCAATTAAGTAAGCGCGTGACCGGGGTGTCCCTTGAATTTTCCTCCATTGCAAAAGGTTACGGAGTCGATCTTGCTGCCGACGCTCTAGATGAATTGGGTATTGAAAACTTCATGCTGGAGGTGGGGGGCGAGTTGCAGCTGCGAGGGAACAGTCCTCGAGGTGATGCTTGGCGTATTGCCGTTGAGCGTCCAGAGCAAGGGCGAGGGAGCTTTCAGGCAGCCGTAAGGGTGTCAAATGTCGGGGTTGCCACTTCGGGTGATTACCGTAATTATTTTGAACAAGATGGCCAGCGTTACTCTCATATTATTGACCCACGCACGGGATATCCGGTGCAACATGATTTAGTTTCCGTTACGGTCATTCACCCCTCTACAGCTCTGGCAGATGCATGGGCCACGGCGCTTTGTGTATTGGGCACCGATCAAGCACTGACGCTTTCAGAGCAGCTGGGTCTTGCGGTCTATCTGGTTCATCGTGATGGGGACGATTTCAAGGCCGTTTCGAGTACGAAGTTTGCCCCCTTTCTGGCTTCTAACGCCGCATCGGGATAGAGTGTCGCCTTAACGACAGGGAGTTACATCTGTGATTTTTGTGGTTACTTTTTTAGCGTTTGCCGCGATTATGGCGGCAATGGCTGTAGGCGTCATTGCCGGAAGATCACCCATCAGTGGTACATGCGGGGGCATAGGGAATTTGGGAATCGACAGCAAATGTGACCTTTGCGGCGGCGATCCCCAAGTATGCGAGACGGAGACACGCGCGTCGGTTAGCAGTTCTGAAGTGCAAACCCATGATCCCCGAGACTGATCGCAGCAGCTAGGCTGAGGTGTCTTTCACCCGCGACATGATGATTCGCTATACCTTTACCGGTAGGCGGCAGGGCTTTACTAAGCTGATATCCCGAGCCTCCATGCTGGGGATGGTTTTGGGG
>QXYP01000355.1:2418-3510 GCA_009886815.1 Halieaceae bacterium | reverse complement strand
CCATCGACCAACATTTCAGAACCGGTCATAAACCGGGATAGATCAGAGGCTAAAAATACAATGGCATCGGCAATATCATCACCTTGTGCCATATCGCCGATCGGATGAGCCGCTCGAATAGCGGCTCGGGCTTCATCAGGACTAGAAGCAAATCCCGCTTCACCGAGCTCTGTCAGACACTGCGCAGCAAAGGCCGTATCTACCGTTCCCGGATGGATGGAATTGATGCGCAGCTGCAGACCTAAGGTACCAAACTCCACTGCCGCAGCCTTGGTAAACATACGCACAGCCCCCTTGGTTGCCGAGTAAGCGCTCTGGAATGCCACTCCAACATTGCCACAGATGGACGACATATTGACGATCGAACTTCGCACACCTGACGCTTGTCCTGCACCATGAAGATCATCGAGGAAGCACTGTGTGCCCAAAAACATGCCGGTGCTATTGACGCGAAATAAACGGTCCCATTCGGCCAACGAGGTATCAGCGACGCTTTTAACGACATCGATACCCGCATTGTTGATGAGAACGGAAAGTTGACCCCAGGAATCAAGCACCAGCTGCCTAGCTTGCTGCCAGCTGTCCGGATCACCCACATCCAAAGCAGTGGCCATAGCCACCCCACCCTCTGCGCGGATCGCATCGACAACGCCGCTCAACGCGGCCTCATTGACATCGGTGACCATAACTTTTGCCCCGTGCGCCGCCAATGCTCTAGCGGTGGCAGACCCAATGCCGCCTGCGCCACCTGTGACCAAAGCCACACGTGGGGTGCCGTCTTTTAACTCAAGTAACTTAGTCATCACTCATTGCCCCTTATTTATACTCGATGCATGTCATAGCCTTGTCGCGGAAAATGAACATGCCGCATCGGCAGATCAGCCCCATCAACTCTGAGGGTCGTGAAACGATCACCCTGCCCCACTAAAATACCCGCAACCCCGCCCCGGTCGGCGCCCACCGCAGAAATCTGCACGGGTGTGTCCCACCAGCCCTCAAGACCACTACTGCGTTCTTTAGCCCCGGGAAAACCGGCAAGGTCAGCGGGTGGCTGCAGCAACGCTGCCTTTGCCGCGTTGTAATCTGAAACCA
>QXYP01000355.1:1245-2408 GCA_009886815.1 Halieaceae bacterium | reverse complement strand
TATCTATTCGATCTGCCCAATCAATCAGCGCTTCTAAACCCAAAAGTTCGTTGGCAATATGAGGGAGCCCATTGCGAACAAACCAAAGTACTCCCCAGCAGTGCACATCGACCAAGCCGCACGCATCACCTGACATATAGTTTCGACCATCAACTAGCTGCGCGTTCAACTGTCGTGCTAACTGGGTAATGCGGTCTGCCATGAGTTCTTGAGCGGCTGGCAAGGCTGCAAAATCAAGATGTGGGAATACGGCCGCGCGATCGTTATAAAAATGTTCATCCCAGTCGGCAGCGTAAAGTGCAACCGCAGAGCCTAACACCGGTGCAAATAAACTATCGGCCCATAGCCCCATCGCATCGCTGAGCAACTTGGTCTCATCGGTCAAGGCTGTCCCATGGGGAAAAAAATGATCAAGCGCATCAGCTATCGCCACCGTATCGATAAACACATCACTGCCCAACTGCAAAACCGGTGTGCCCCGATAACCTCCAGTGATTGCCTCAAGATCGGGTTTGGGAGCCGTCATTGGCATTTCTACGGAGTGCCACGCGAGCTGCTTTATGCCCAACAATTTTTGGGCTTTCTGAGAGAAAGGTGACGCATCGTAATGATGAAGGATGGGATCGGTCATAACTTCTCCGTGAGTTTCAAGCGGGCTTTAGCGTATCGGCCCTTTGATTCAGTAAAATGTCGTAGTCTTGCCGGGCAATTTCTCGCGTTGGATAAGACGCCCATGCTTCAGCAACAGCCGTGCGCGACTGCATGGCCTTGTACCACACGGCCAGTGCTGGGAAATCATCTACACGCTGGCCTTGCCAATCTGCATGCACCAACCAGGGCCAAACCGCCATATCGGCCACCGAGTAACTCCCCCCCAGCCACGGCACCTGTGACAGCCGCTCATTTAATACTCCGTAAAGTCGATTGCTCTCATCGGTATATCGGCGAATACCATAGGGCACTTGTTCGGGCGCGAATTGGCGAAAGTGATGCGCCTGTCCCGCTGCAGGGCCTAGGGCGGACATTTGCCAATACAGCCACTGCTTGCACTGCCAGCGCTCAGCTTCATTCGCACCCAGGAAACCGCGATATCGCTCAGCTAAAAATTCTAAAATAGCACCCGACTCAAAAACGCGCGTGACAGGGGAGGTACTATGGTCCAT
>QXYP01000355.1:0-1235 GCA_009886815.1 Halieaceae bacterium | reverse complement strand
CAAACAGCAGATCACCCGCACTCGATTCCAGCACAGGAACTTTCCGATTGGGATTCATCGCTGCGAAGGCAGGCGTCAGTTGCTCACCTGCAGCAAGATCGACGTAACGACCCTCCCACTCGAGCCCAAGCTCATGCAACAAAATAATGACCTTGAGGGAATTTGGGGAGGGATAATAATGCAGCACATAGCGTATGGCCGAGCTCCCCTGGTTATTTGCTTCTATGGGCACTTGAGGCTTACGCAGTTCAGGTTGATGGCCGCATTTCGGCTTCGTACCAGATGGGCGAGCTGTATGCTCTATCCTGAATAAACTCGGGAGCTTCTGCAGGGCGCTCTACACCAAAGAAATCGGCATCCCGGGTTGTCCAACGTTTTCGCGGCACCTCGATGACACGTGCATAGTAAACCGCATCTTTGGCGACATTGAAGGTCGGATCCATCCAAACCCCGCGCAAAGATGCACTCCCATCGGTTTCGTCGACACCGGCCAGGGCCACATCATAAACCTGCTCTTTTGGAAAACCCGCGTCATCGATCCAGGCTTTCACAATTTGCAGGGCATGCAGGTCAGGCCCATCCGGCTCCTTCATAGCCAGCATGATAAATCGAGGCGTTGCAGAACCTGCTGAGTCAAGTTCTGGGGCTGCTAGCGATCCCCCCATAGGAACACCGCGCTGATAACCAACCGTAGAAATTGGCACTGCCTTTAAGTCTTGCTCTGTAAAATCCCATCCACCAAAAAAACGCAGCTGGATGCGGGAGCCCGTAGTCGCGTAAACCTCCTTGCGTTGCAGGGCATCAAACAAACCTTCTCGGGTATTTTCCTTCGCCCAAACACCGGTCAACCCAGAGGCGCTCAGTCGCCAATTTTCATTCAACACCTGCGCCATCTTAGTAAACATGCGCTCTGCAGAGGGCTCTGTCGAACGGAACTTACCGAAAAAATTATCTTCTGAAACGGCGCTATAGCCAGTGTGAGAATCGGTCGCACCTATCATCCCAAACTGATACGGGTTGGCCCCTAGGCTCTGACGGTATGCCAACCCTTGAGCCAGCGCGGGACGCGCATACTCTTGGGCATACATCCAATCGGCCTTGTCGGCGGTGAGGGCAATATTTCCCTCATCCCACCGCTCAAAGTCGGCATAGCGATCATCGGGAGATAAAAAAGGATGGGTCTCAGAATCACCCTTAACTTGGGTGACCTCCAAAAGCGGCTCCCAGCGCACTCT
>QXYP01000354.1:23664-23810 GCA_009886815.1 Halieaceae bacterium | reverse complement strand
CCGCTGGATCGCCTGATACCCACCAAAAGGACCGCCTGATTCGTCGAGGACAACTTTATGCCCTAATTTTCTCAGAGCCGACACGGTTTCATCAGGAACGCCAGGCTCCACATATAAAGTGCCATAAACCGTCGGATCTCCACCGC
>QXYP01000354.1:19892-23654 GCA_009886815.1 Halieaceae bacterium | reverse complement strand
CGATGGAAGCGTCGCTGTAATCGCTGCTCCAGTGGCGCACCTGCGACGATAAACCGGGCGCTGTAGTTCTGCTGACGGCATGGACCTCGTCATAGCCTTGCTCGATCAGGGCATTGGCCACCGCCGCACCGATGCCGCCTACCCCCACCACAACCGCTTTGCCTGTCATGGCTTGCCCCGAAACTCTGCGCGCGAAAATAACACCCCATGATCCTCGGGTGCCCCCTTGCGAGCGGGACTAAAAGCAGCGAAGACCCATGCTGCATTTATCACTTTACGCCTAATCACCATGCGGTGACCGTGCCATCTTTGCGCATTTCTGTAGCCCCCGAATACACGCCCGTTTCGGGGTCCCGCTGGATCGCCTGATACCCACCAAAAGGACCGCCTGATTCGTCGAGGACAACTCTATGCCCTAATTTTCTCAGAGCCGACACGGTTTCATCAGGAACGCCAGGCTCTACATATAAGGTGCCATAAGCCGTCGGATCTCCACCGCTGGGACTGCGGCCACCATCGTGCAGGAATCGTGCGGCGTCACCTGCCTCCTGAAGGTTCATTTCGAAATCAACAATATTGACCAGCACCTGCACATGTCCCTGCGGCTGCATACCGCCCCCCATCAAACCAAAGCTCATCCAGGGTTCCCCTGCTCGAGTCACGAAGGCGGGAATGATGGTATGAAAGGGGCGCTTACCCGGTGCGTAAACGTTGGGGTGCTGCGGATCTAAAGAAAACAACTCGCCGCGGTCCTGCAACATAAAACCAAGGCCTGTAGGTACCAACCCTGAACCCATGCCGCGATAATTAGACTGAATGAGCGACACCATCATGCCCGACGCATCGGCCACGGTGAGATAGGTGGTATCGCCCTCGCCCTCCAAAGGCAGCGCGAGTGCTTCAGCGGTCAAAACCTGACCCTTGTTGATCCGAGCATACTGCGCCTGTGCAAACTCGTCTGATAGCAAATATTCAACGGGAATGTCAGCAAAGTCCGGGTCGGCAAAGGTTTGAGCCATCGCTTCAAAAGCGAGTCGCTTAGCTTCAACCAGCAGATGAAACAGCGCAGCTGAACCACGCTCCATGCCCGCCATGTCGGCCTGCTTTATAATGTTGAGCATCATGAGCGCCGCAAAGCCCTGCCCGTTGGGAGGGAGCTCCCACAGCGTAACACCGTGGTAATCGACACCTCGAGGCTGCACCCACTCCCCGACATGATTCGCAAGATCAGCCGCAGTAAGGTCCGCGTCAATGGCGTTAAAATATTCAGCCATACGCTGGGCTAATTCCCCTTCGTAAAAACTGGCTCGCCCTTTATCACCGAGGGTCCGTAGGGTTTTTGCTAAATCGGGGTTGCGAAATAAATCACCAACCTCTGGAGCGGCTCCGCCGGGGAAATAAAGCGTGCGGGCATTATCCAGTTCCTCGATCATTGAGGCGCGCTCCTCGAAGCGCCTTTGGTTAGCAGCGAACGCCGCAGCAATCACAGGCGACATGGGAAACCCAACCTCGGCATAATCGGCCGCCGGCGCCAACACCTCATCCATGCCCAATTGGCCCCAGCGGTCGTGCAAAGCAAACCAACCATCAACTGTGCCCGGGACGGTAACCGCCAATGAGCCATGGGAGGGTATACCTTGGTAATCCTTTGACAGCTTCCCTGCCGACTTCATAACCTCAATAGCTTTAAGCATGGCAGGCAGGTCGCGTCCGGAGGGACTCCGCCCTGATCCGTTGTAACCATAAAGCTGCTGGGTCTTTGGGTCCCAAACGATCGCGAATAGATCGCCACCTATTCCATTACCTGTGGGCTCCATGAGCCCTAAAGCCGCGTTAGCCGCGATGGCTGCATCGACGGCACTGCCCCCCTGCTTCAAGATATCAATCGCGATTTGCGATGCTAGGGGTTGTGCCGTAGCGGCCATTCCTCTAGCACCGTAAACAGGGCTTCGTGACCAATCTGCCCCGACGGGGCGCGCACCCGCGCCCAAGGGCTGTGCGTTCAGTGAGGACGCCAATACAAACAACACGCCCATTGTCGATAAACGGGTAAGCCGAGAGACCCATACCTTTAGCCGTTTCTGCGTAGCTTCCATAGTTAAGCCTCTGAGCCTTCGTAATACCGACGATGGACATGCAGCTTGCGTTAACTCTTCGTGAGACTCAAGGTACGAACACTGAGTAATCTCGACAGTCGCTCGACACGGACCCAAACCACTATGCGAAAAGATATACCTGAAGAAAAAAGCGTGAGCACAACATTTATTGGTCTCGGTGCCATGGGCTACCCCATGGCAGGACACTTACAAACCGCCGGTTATCCCACAACGGTTTATAACCGGTCCTGTGCTAAAGCCTCGCATTGGCATAAAACCCACCAAGGTAATACTGCGCCCACCCCTGCGGATGCGGCTCTCAACGCTGACATCGCTTTCGTCTGCGTGGGCAACGATGACGACGTTCGTGAGGTGACTCTCGGTGCCCAGGGCGTATTAAAAACTCTCAGACCGGGTTCGATACTGGTGGATCACACCACTGCCTCGGCCGATCTTGCCCGTGAGCTACAGGCAGCTTGCAAAGAAAAACAAGTAGGCTTCTTAGATGCCCCCGTATCGGGCGGACAAGCCGGCGCTGAATCGGGGCAACTGACCATTATGGTTGGCGGTGAACTCAGCACCTTTCAAAGCGCCCAACCCGTGATGTCTGTTTACGGCAAAAGCGTACGCCTTATGGGGCCCTGTGGTGCTGGCCAGCTCACCAAAATGGCCAACCAAATTTGTATTGCCGGTATTCTCCAGGGCTTATCTGAAGCGCTGCATTTTTCCGATTGCGCGGGGCTCGACACCGCCAATGTGGTCGAGGCTATTAGTCAGGGCGCCGCCCAAAGCTGGCAAATGGATAACCGTTCCAAAACCATGATTCAGGGTGAGTTTGATTTTGGCTTTGCTGTCGACTGGATGCGCAAAGATTTGGGGTTAGTGCTTGATGCCGGCAACAGAGCCGGAGCTTCGCTGCCCCTGACAGCCTTAATCGATCAATTTTATGGCGACGTTCAAAACTTGGGCGGGGGTCGGTGGGATACCTCCAGTCTCATCGAAAGGCTGCGGAAGCTCAGCCGGTAAACTAATCCGTCTCGTCAGATTTAAGACTATCCCAGTAGAGCGTCTCTATCCATTTGGCCTCACTAATGAAAGCCCAGGCAAAGGATTCGTAGGCGTCGTCAAGACCTTGTTTCTGTATGTCAGCTAAAGACAACCCCGCGCTAATGCCTTGAGCCACCGCATCACGTGTATTTCGAATCATGGTATGGGTGGCCATTAGGTCGGTGCGCCGGGCGATTGGACCGTGGCCCGGTATGACTAAGGTATCGTCATTAATCATGCTCAATAACTCTTCCTGGCTTGACAAATAACGCCCCACACCGCCCCCATTATCAGTATCAATATAAGGAAAGCGGCCATTAAAAAATAAGTCGCCGGTGTGCAAGACATTGGCGCCTTCGAAGAACACAGCGCTATCACCGTCGGTATGTCCTTCGAGAGCAACCAAACTGAGTCGGTCGTTGTTAAAATAAAGGTGCACGCCTTCGTTGTAGGTAATCACCGGCAAGGGGGAAGCTTCTGATGGCGCTCTAGCGAGCAAACGAACCCGCGCTGCCTCACTAGCAATGAGGGTGGCTCCCTCCTTCACAAAAAACTCGTTACCCCCGGTGTGATCCCCATGGTGGTGCGTATTGATCACATATTTTAAAGACCCATCACT
>QXYP01000354.1:0-19882 GCA_009886815.1 Halieaceae bacterium | reverse complement strand
CGCTAATGCCTTGAGCCCCCCCATCACGTGTATTTCGAATCATGGTATGGGTGGCGGTCAGGACCGGCGCTGAACGCAAATTCCCCCGCCTCGGCCAGTACGTAACTAGTATCTGCAACCGCTGTCACCTCAACCACCACATTAGAAAAGCGGTCGGGCTGGGCTGCGAGTGTGGCGCTAGACGCCAGCAGTAACACGAGGACTATTTTCTTGACAAAAGGGGTGGGTGCGTAGGCCATAACAACGTCACTCAGAGACTAAACTGTTCTGAGCTTACGGAGACAACCTCATGTTAGATGGGTAAACTCGGCCCTGACTATTGATGGCATTGACTCGACCTATGAAACAACACCACCACGCCGCGCTCGCTTCAGCAGCGATGCCAAATACGCGCCAACGACTGTACATTCGCTACTACGTTGCAATCACCGCTGACTTGATCGTGCTGGGTCTACTTTCGCAGTTTTGGGATCGTGTCCAGATCAGCAGCTTCACTTCGGGTCTGATTGCGGCGATTATGTTACAGCTACTGTTGCAGGTCACATTATGGATCGAGCACGCAGCATCTCAACCGTTTAAAGATAAGACCTCCTGGCAAGCCAAAGTCGGCAGGTTTTTTGTCGCTTGGTTTATTTTATTTAGCTCCAAATTGGTTATGTTATGGATGATTGGTTTGGTGTTAGGCGATTCCATACACTTTAGCGGCGCTTTGCACGGTGCACTGGCGTTTATCGTTACGGTGGTCTGTATGATTTTGGCGGAGGAGCTGGTCTTTCGAGCCTTTGGCGCTTTAGAGACCACCGATGAACAAGGTTGAATTTCGATGGTTCAAAGCAGCAACGATTTAGTCCTCATTACCCATGAAGGCAGCTGTCATTGCGGTAAAGTTCAATGGCAAATAGAGGCGCCTGCTCACTTGGAAACGCACACCTGTAACTGCTCGATGTGCGACCTCAGCCACTATCAACACCTCATTATTCCAAAACATCGTTTTCAGCTTTTGGAAGGGGAAGAGAACCTAAGCGAGTACAACTTTGGCTCTGGTCTCGCTAAGCATTATTTCTGTAAAAGCTGCGGTGTAAAATCTTTTTACGTACCCAGGTCGAATCCCGACGGCGTAAGCGTGCACGCGCGATGCCTGAAGAGAGATACGATTCTATCTATCAGCGACACGCCCTTTGACGGACAAAACTGGGAAAAAAATGCCGCCTCGCTGGCGCACCTATCAAAAGCATGACGGCGCAATACTTTTGGCAAACAACGCCCATGCACGAACTATCAGATCGGCAGTGGGAATCCCTCTGTGACGGCTGCGGGAAGTGCTGCCTCAACAAACTTGAGGATGAAGATACAGGGGAAATCTATTACACCAGCGTCGCCTGTCAATTACTCGATCACTCTACCGGTAGATGCAGCGACTATAAAAATCGCTTGACCCGCGTTCCTGACTGTCTGGATTTGCGTCAAGCTAACCCTGAGGCCTTTGGGTGGCTACCCGCCACTTGTGCCTATCGGTTGGTCGCATCAGGGGAAGATTTACCCGACTGGCACCATCTAAAAGGCGCAGCCCCCATGGAAGTGCATAAAGCAACGTGTACGGTGAGGCATCGTGTAATTTGTGAAACCTCCATTGACCCTGATCAACTCGAGGACCACATTATTGCCTGGACAGACCGATAGTCATTGAAGCCGGGGCGTTTAACCCTGATTGGCAATACCACAAAAGAAAAGGAAAGCTCGATTCGCTATGCAGAGCCAAGACCTGGAAGTTTTTGAAAAACTCGTCGAATGGCTTCAACAAGGCAAATCACCCTATTTGTGCACCATTGTAAAGGCCATAGGCTCATCGCCGCGGCCTGTGGGTTCAATGCTGGGGTGTTGCGGTGATCAAAGTATCGGCACTTTATCTGGAGGTTGCGTCGAAGACGACCTCCTAGAAAAACTTCGTACCAATAAGATTGATGCCTCGGTTCCCCAACTCATGGAATACGGCGTGTCCGCTGAAGAAAACGAGCGTTTAGGGCTGCCTTGTGGTGGTCGCCTAAACATTTTAGTGCAGCAGCTCTCTCCGGGTGGTGCCGATTGGATCATCGACGGTACGACGGCTCTGCGAGCACGACAGTCGGTAGCCAGAACTACGGACCTCAAGACCGGTGTGACAACCATTAGAATCACAGAGGATCATGTACCCCTGAGCTTGTCGGGAGAGTCCTTAACCCAAGGATTGGGGCCAAAAATGCAAATGTTGCTTGTCGGTGCCGGCCAGCTGGCTCAGGTACTCGCCCAGCTCGCCCTGGCTATGGACTACGAAGTCATTGTTACCGACACCCGAGATGATGTCATTGCCCAGTGGCAGGGGCCAGACGTAGAACTGCTGCATGGTCTCCCCGACGATATTATTGCCAGTCGCAGCTGCGACCCCAAAAATGTGATCGTCACGCTTACCCATGACCCCCGTATCGACGATATGGCACTGCTTGAGGCCCTTGAAACTCCCGCTTGGTACGTGGGCGCCTTGGGCTCCATACGAACAACCCGTGCTCGACTGCAACGCCTTGGGGCTCTGGGGGTCACCGAGGCTCAGCTGCAGCGTCTCCACGCCCCGGTTGGCCTTGATATTGGCAGCAAAACCCCCTGGGAAATTGCGGTAGCGATAATGGCAGAAATCACGCAACTGCGGCGCAAGACTTTAAACCCTGTTAAAGATTAACGAATCGACATCACGATTGCTGGAAGCGCAGCAGCTGCAAATGTTTGATGAGGTTACCTAACCTCTTGCTTTCCCGATCAATCAATCTGGAACTTGCCTCGAAGAGCGCCGTAATATTTCCGGGTGTCGCGTTGTCCAGTTCGTCACTCGCCTTCTCAAGATCAATTTGGAAGCGTTGATAGCGCTCACCTAAAAACAGCGTCATCTGATAATCCGCAGCCTTGGACATACCATCAAAGACACAATCCAGCACGGGTAGCATCCAACCAATTTTGCCCCAGCCAGCGGCTTGCTGCCCCGAAATAGGCTTAACAAGCTCACCCGTACCCAGAGAGATAACCGTAATATTATCTCCCGGGAACAACCTCAACGCCTCAGCATAGGCCGATACAACGGGAGAGTTTAAGAACACTGCGCCATCGATTAATGCGGTCGGTTGTCCTTGCAGCTGCAACTTTGCGGGCTCAAAAAAAGTCGGGGCAGCCGATGTGGCTCTCGCCGCCGACTTGCAGAGAATCTGAGCGTGCTCAGACTTGAAGCTTTTGAAAAAGGTCGTTGACCTTGCTTCAAGGTCGTAGGCCGTAACGATGGTGGGACAGCGACAGTCGCCTAAAACATGATCATCAAAGTAATCTGCGAGTGCTGATTCAAGGGGGCTCGCCGAATAGCTCTCATCAAAAATACCCAAGGCCGAGCGCAACTGGCGCCAAATGTTTTTGCCAAAAATTTGTGACCCGCGATTGGCATAAAGATCGGCCAAGTCACGCGCACTGTAACGGCTCTTCGCAGGCTTTTCAGGATCGGGTTGCGCCAGTCCCAAAGCCAAAATACCGCCTGTGGAGGTCCCGACCATAAGGTCAAAGAGATCGGCGGCCGGATGACCCGTTGCCGTCTCTAGGTGGTGGAGCACCATCGCGGGTATAATCCCGCGAATACCCCCACCATCGATTGATAAAACGGTTCTGTTTCGGGACATCGCCGACCTCCCTCCTTCAAACACGACCGCTCAAGCGCCTACCGTGCAGCGCGAGGATTAAGCGCTAGTAAAGATAATCCTTTGCTTTGTACTCGTCGTGGCAGGCTTTACAGGTTTTACCCGTAGCACCAAATTGGCTCTGGATGGCAGCGCGATCGCCTTGAGCGGCCACCTCGGACAACTTAGCGGCCTCGCGTCGAAAATCGGCCAGCTTTGACTTGAAATCTTCATTGTTGAGCCAAATTTCGGGTTTAGCACGCGTCTTACCTTCTTCCGAGCCCGGAGCAAATCCACGCTCCACTTGATATCCGGAAACGCCGGCCAAATCACTGGCCCATGCCTGAAAAGTCTGATCGTTCCACTCAATCTTACCTTTGACCATGTCGGCCATCGGTCCAAAGGTCATACCTAAAAGAGCAAAGTAAGATTGTCGCAGTGACTGTAGGGGCTCTGCTTTTTCGATGTGAGCAAACGTAGGAATAGCCAAGGTGACAGTGATGCCCACGATGGCGAGACGGTTAAGTAATTTCATGATCGATTCTCCTATGAGTGTCTGTTACTTCTTGTGGCAATAGCTGCTGCGCCTATCATGGCCTGCCGAGGTCAGTCTCGCAAACACTTCACTCATGCAATGTCAGTTCAAAGCGTACTATTAAAGGCACCGCCGTCTAACAATATATTTTGTCCCACCATAAACCCCGCATGCTCAGAACACATAAACGCGCAAGTGGCGCCAAACTCAGCAGACGTGCCATATCTGCCAGCTGGAATAGTCGCACAACGGCGGGCCGCGACGGCCTCTCTTGTTTCTCCCGTCAGGTTCGCCTCATAGGTATCAAGACCTACAGTTCGATCGGTGGCATGAAGCCCGGGTAGTAAGTTATTTATCGTGACACCCTGTTGGGCCACATCCCGGGCAATACCTGCGACGAAGCCTGTTAGGGCAGCCCTCGCCGTGTTAGACAACCCAAGCACCCCTATGGGCTGTTTAACTGAAACGCTGGTGATGTTTACAACCCGACCCCAGCCACGATCGCACATTCCCGGTACGGCGGCTTGCATGAGAGCAATGGCCGCATAAGCGTTGGCATCAAAGGCCGCAATAAACGCTTCGCGATCCCAGTCGCGCCAGTTGCCCGGTGGCGGCCCCCCAGCGTTATTGATCACAATGTCCAACTCGCCACTTTCGGCTAAGATCTGCTCCCTGCCGGTGGGTGTCGTCACATCAGCAGCCACGGTAGATACCTCAACGCCATAAGCGTCGCGAATGGCTGCAGCCGTAGCTTCTAGGGTTTCACTGCCTCTGGCATTGAGTATGAGGTGCACACCTTCAGCCGCCAAGGCTTCCGCGCAACCTCTACCTAACCCCTTGGAACCGGCGCAGATCAGGGCTCGCCGACCTTTTATTCCCATATTCAAGTTTATCAACTCCATTTGAACCATCGCTGTTGTCGACGCGTACCATGCGCTATTACGCTATGACAGTATAGTCACTGCAAAGGGACATAGCAGGGTTGTCCCATTTCCACCTAGCACTTAACATGTCATGCGACCTGTCATGTGACCTGCCAAGTGCCTTACTAAGTGACATGCTGAGGTGCTTGAATAAAGCGGTATCGACGGCGCCTCAGACCCCTTACCAAGGCTTCAACGTGAGCGCCAAAACGGCGAAACACCCGGCCTAATGAGCACGCTCTTTTTACTACAAGGATGTTTAATCGTGATTACCTTCTCTCTCAATGGCGACTCTGTAAGCTTTACTGGCGACCCAAATACACCATTACTTTGGGTCATACGGGATGAGTTTAAGCTCAAAGGCTCAAAATTTGGCTGTGGGGCGGGTTTGTGTGGTGCGTGCACCATGCACCTCGACGGTAGCGCTATTAAAACCTGTGTACTCCCAGTTGCCGCCGCCGCTGACAAAGCCGTCACCACCATAGAAGGCTTGGGCAACCCAGAGGCCCTACACCCGCTGCAATCGGCTTGGGTAGAGCACAACGTCCCACAATGCGGCTACTGCCAAAGCGGGCAAATCATGGCCGCCGCCGCCTTAATCGCCGAAAAACCAGGTGCATCCGGTGACGACATTGATCAGGCAATGTCGGGCAACATCTGTCGCTGTGGCTGTTACCCCAGAATAAAGGCGGCCATACTGTCAGTAGCAGGCAGCGCTTTGGGTTACGACGCCACCGCTGTGGAGGCTCGATCATGAGCAACCAAACTCTGAGCAGAAGACACTTTTTAAAGACATCGGGTCTTATCGGGGGCGGCGTTGTTGTCGCTGTCGCCTTGCCCGGCTGCGCATTTCAGGGTCCACATCCCATCGAGGTTGCTGACTCGGGCTTCGTCCCCAACGCTTTTTTGCAAATAACCCCCGACAATAACGTGATCTTTTACTGTCCCAGCGATGAAATGGGGCAAGGTATTCGAACGGGCTTGGCCACCATTGTCGGCGAGGAGCTCGACGTCGATCCCGCCACTATGTTGGTAAAGGCCGCAGGATCCCACGAAGACTACAACAACCCGGAGTTTGGTGTTCAGGGAACGGGAGGATCAAACGCCGTGCGTGTTTTTTACGAACCCCTTCGACAGGTCGGGGCCGATACACGGGCACTGCTGCTCAATGCCGCCTCTTTAGAGTTAGGGATACCGTCGGACCAGTTGCGAACCGATAGGGGCTTTGTCATCGTCGGGGACAACCGCTATCCCTACGGCGACTTCGTCGAAACCGCTTCCACATTGGAAATGCCCGTTGCGTCGCCGCTGAAGGCACCTTCTGATTTTCAATATATTGGTGCCGATGCGCCAAGAATCGATGCGCTAGCAAAGGCTACTGGCACCGCGAGCTTTGGAATTGACGCTGACCTTCCCGGTATGGTGTACGCCGTCGTCGTTCGCCCTCCTGTGGCCGGGTCAAAAGCTTTGAAATACGATGACAGTGCCGCGAGGGTCGCTCCGGGGGTTCAGGCCATAGTACCCGTATCCAGTGGTATTGCCGTGATAGCTGAGGGATATTGGCAGGCCAATCAGGCCGCTAAAAAGCTGACCGTTGTTTGGGAAGAAAACGCGTTATCGGCAGTGACATCACAACAAGTTAGACGAGATTTAAAAACAGCGCTCGACGCCGACGACGATACCGAATCAACTCACGAGGGAGATCCTGACAAGGCTTTCGCGGCCGCCGACATGATCTTAGAAACAGACTATTACGCCCCGTTTCTAGCCCATGCACCCATGGAACCCCTCAACGCAACCCTGCACATTACGGAGGACGGCGCTGAACTTTGGACCGGCGTGCAATTTGTGGGGGCGGCTCAAGGCGTTTTGGAACGGCTTACTGGCCTGCCCAGAGGCGACATCAAAATACACAATCAGTTTTTGGGTGGCGGCTTCGGTCGCCGTGCCACCTTGTCACATATTGTCGAGGTCGCTGAAATTGCGATGAGTATCGATAAACCTGTGCAGCTGTTGTGGTCCCGGGAAGATGACTTACGCCATGGTTTCTACCGACCCGCGGCGATGATGAAAATTAAGGCGACTACTGATGAGGAAGGTCGCGTGACTGCGTGGCAGGCTCGCCGCTCTGGCGCCAACATCACCGCGCAAACCATGAAAAATGCCCTACCCGGTGTACTGCCTAGCATGCCCACCAGCCTGCTTAATGGCCTTGTAGGCGTCATGGATTATGTCTTTGACAATTGGGCAGTCGACGGGTCCAGTGTTGAAGGACTTCATGAAACCTATTCGTTGCCCAGTTACCGAGTCTCACACGCATCGGTGGACCATGGATTGCCCACCACATTTTGGCGTTCGGTGGGCCACTCTTACACCAGTTTTGCGGTGGAATCGATGATGGACGAGCTGGCAGAAGCTAGGCAGATAGACCCCGTAGCGCTGCGCTTGAAAAACCTTGAAGGCAAACCCCGAATGCAAAATGTGGTGGCGCAGGCCGGCAAGCTCATGGCCGACATGTCCGTACCTGAAACCCATCACCTAGGCTTTGCAGCACACTCATCCTTTGGCACTGACGTGGCCCAAATTGCCGAGGTGTCGGTGACAAATGGCAATATTCGCGTGCACAAAGTCACCTGCGTTGTTGATTGTGGTTTGGCGGTTAACCCCGACATCGTCAGAGCACAACTTGAGGGAGCGGTTATGTTTGCACTCACGGCAACACTCTACGGGCAAATCGACCTTGACGGTGGCGCTGTGGTGCAAAGTAATTTTCACAATTACCCGATCTTACGCATGAACGAATCACCTGCCGTTGACGTTGTTATTATAAACAGCGACACGCCGCCCACAGGCATTGGCGAACCCGGCGTGCCACCCCTAGCGCCTGCAGTGGCTAACGCGGTGTATCGCGCGACGGGACAGCGTCTACGTGATTTGCCACTTCAGCTCACCTAATTAAGGGCTAGGGGCTGGAAAAAACTTGCGCGCTTTTGGCCTAGCTACTATTTTTGGGCTGAAATAGTCTGCGCTGCAACACGCGTATCGCTGTATCTATGGATGGATTCAAGGAGCACTGGATGCACGTTTTAACAACGATGTCGATCACATTACTGCTGTTAACTGGCGTGTTGGGCTGCAGTGAATCTCGCAAAACTCAAGATCCATCTCAGGTACCCTCAGCGACTCCCCTCTTGGACACGACGGGACCTACAACTGCTGTTGAACTTGAGCAAGATTCACGGCTTTGGCTTGAAGATGTTGAAGGTGAAGACGCCCTGAACTGGGTACGCGAGCAAAATTTACGAACGACAACCCGACTGCAAAATGACGACCGCTATGCGCCCTTGATGGCCGCTGCGCAGTCCTTATATGAGAGTGATGACCGCATACCTTATGGCGATTTTTACGGCGGTTTTGTCTGGAATTTTTGGCAGGACAATACCCACACCCATGGACTGTGGCGACGCACAACACTGACAAGCTACCTGACCGAAACACCCCAATGGGAAGTGATTATCGACCTAGATGCCCTCGCTGAAAAAGAAGCCATCAATTGGGTCTGGCGCGGAGCAGATTGCCTGGCACCACAATACGACCGTTGTTTAGTGACCCTCTCTAAAGGCGGCAGCGATGCTGCAGTTCGCCGAGAATTTTCATTGTCACAACGGCAGTTCGTGCAAAATGGCTTTGAAACACCTGAGGCCAAAGGCGGCATTGCCTGGATTGACAAAGATACCGTGCTGGTCGCCCTCGCTACGGATACGGCCAACACGACAGACTCGGGCTATCCATCCGTTATCTATCGCTGGTCACGGGGGACCGAGCTGACAACCGCAGAAGTGGTTTTGCAAGGAACTCGACAAGACGTCGGTTTGTGGCCCATGCGATTTGAGGATCGTGATGGTTCAGTGCACATGCTGGCTGCGCAGTCCCACACCTTTTACGAATCAACCTATTGGCATCTGCCCTTCTCAGGTGAGGCGAAAATACTGCCTATTCCTGCTAAAACATCGATCGAGACGCTGTATCGGGGAGAGCTCATTTTTAAGCTCGCCGAAGACTGGCAGCGTGCAGACGCCTCTCAGATACACCCGGCGGGCGCTTTGGTATCAATAAATTTGGCGCGCTTTATCGCTACCGGAGAAATCGCCGCCGTTAACACGCTATATGTTCCTAGTCCCACCGAGTCGATAGGTAGCGTTGCGGCCACCAAAAGTCGCCTGATCGCAACCCTCGACAACAACGTGATTGGTGGCATTCTGACATTTCGGTTTAACAATGATCAGTGGTCAAGTAAAACCCTACCGGTACCTGACAACCTCACGATAAGCTTAAGCAGTGCCAACCGATGGGAAGATATCGCCTTCGTTAATGCGGAGGGCTTCTTGACCCCGGACACGTTATTTCTCGCCAATACTGCAGAAGCCACGATGCAGCCCATCAAGACAATCCCTGAACGTTTTGACACGTCGGGACTCACCGTGGAGCAAATTAAAACGCAGTCACCCGATGGTACTGTCATTCCCTACTTTGTCGTTCGGCACAAAAATGCCCCGCTGAACGGTACAACCCCAACCCTACTCTATGCCTATGGGGGCTTTCAGGTTTCCATGCGCCCCCGGTATTCCGGAAGCCTGGGTAAGCTTTGGCTAGAGAACGGTGGCGCCTATGTCCTGGCGAATATTCGGGGAGGAGGCGAATTTGGTCCCGCGTGGCACCAAGCGGGGCTCAAGACCCAGCGACAGCGCATATACGATGATCTCATTGCCGTAGCGGAAGATTTATCGGTCCAAGGCCTCGCCAGTTCTGAACACCTCGCCGTCTATGGCGGTTCCAACGGAGGGCTGTTGACGGGAGTCATGTATACCCAGCGACCCGATCTTTGGCGAGCGGTGATTTCAGCGGTCCCCCTGCTCGATATGTTGCGCTACGACAAGCTGCTCGCCGGCGCATCCTGGGTGGGTGAATACGGTGATCCTGAAGACCCCCTAGAGGGCGCTTTTTTGCGCAGCATCTCTCCCTATCACAACGTAAGCGCGACACAAGAGTATCCAGAGATTTATCTTTATACCTCGACCAAGGATGATCGCGTTCACCCGGGTCACGCGAGAAAAATGTCACATCTGCTCAGCGACTTAGGGCACGACTACTTGTATTTTGAAAATATCGATGGCGGGCACGCTGCAGCCGCCAACCTCAGCGAGTATGCTAGGCGCGATGCCATGCTCTATGTCTTTTTGATGCAAAAACTCATGCCCCAGCAAAGCCAAGACTGAGCTTTATGAAACTACGCAGGGCAAATAGAGACGGTCCAGCGCCCCGGGAAAAATCCCATGCACCCTTCTCCGCTACCTTAACCGCATAAGAGTAATCACAATCGCAGATAGGCCCAAAGTTACCCTTGGGCCTGTCCCTGTTTCAAATGGCTGACATGCCCCCATCAACCGCCACCGCCTGCCCGTTCATGAAGCTGTTCGTGGGTGACATCAGCATGAGCATCACCTCTACCATTTCTTCGGGGTCACCCATACGATTCATGGGTGAGCTCTTCTTTAAGGTGTCCATACGATCGGCCAAGCCGCCCTCCTGAGTCACCAAAGGCGTCGGAGAGAAAAACGGACAAATAGCATTCACGCGAACACCTTGTCGACCAAACTCATAGGCGGCGGTTTTTGTTAAGCCGACTACCCCATGCTTTGCGGCAGCATAAGCACCGAGCAAAGGGGCCGCGCCAATCCCCGCCATTGAAGCCACGTTGAGCACGGTACCCCCCGGAGACTCCTGCGCCAACATTTGCCTGACAGCATGTTTGATACCAAAGAAAACACCTTTGGTGTTGACGTTGTAGTTGAGGTCCATTTCCTCTTCAGTCACCTCAGTCAACAGCTTTGGTTCGGAACCCAGACCTGCGTTGTTCACCATGATATCGAGTCGACCAAAACGCTCTCTGGCGGCCGCTACAATAGCCTCCACGTCTGCCTCGTTAGCCACGTCACAGGTCATCGCAACAATCCGGGTTTCATCGGCGAGAGCGGCCGCAACGGCCTGTAGTGGCTCTGGGTTGATATCGCTAATCACTAAACGTGCACCTGCTGCGTGTAAATTTTCAGCCATGAGTTTGCCAAAGCCACTAGCAGCCCCAGTAATACAAATAACCTGATCACAAAAAACATCCCACCGGGACATAGCACACTCCTAAATAAAAAGATTTGTCGGGGGCCTTAACCCCCAAGCATCAAAGACACTAAGGTCTAGCGATTCAACGGCCCTTCCAATTAGGGGCTCGCTTCTCAGCGAAGGCCATCGCGCCTTCTATGGCATCTTCACTGGTAAATACCGGCTGAAGAATGTCCTGCTGGCGCCCAAACATTTCGCCAGTGCTCCAATCTTCTGAATCTCGGACGACCTGTTTACTCAGCTTAACTGCCAGGGGTCCGTTGCCTGCGATCTTTGCCGCTAGCCCTTGCGCCGCAGCAAAGGCCTCGCCTTCGGGTACCGTTTGGTTGATGAAACCCAAATCCTTAGCCCGTGCGGCATCCATAAAATCGCCAGTTAATGCCAATTCCATCGCAACGCGATAGGGCAGCTGCCGTGGAAAGCGCAGCAATCCACCAGCGCCAGCGGCCAATCCCCGTTTCACTTCGGGGACACCAAATTTTGCAGTCTCCGCTGCTACGATCAGATCGCAGACCATGGCCAGTTCACAACCGCCGGCCAGTGCGTACCCTTCAACAGCGGCGATCAGCGGTTTTGCAGGGGGCGCTTCAGTGAGTCCACCAAAGCCTCGATCTTTGATGTAAGGCACTTCTCCACTGACGAAGGCTTTAAGGTCCATGCCCGAACAAAAGGTATTGTTTGAGCCGGTTAGAATTGCCACTCGAATGTCATCGTTGCTGTCGAGTTCAATAATGGCCGCGGCAAGACCTTCGGCCATGGCTAAATTAACCGCATTTTTTGCCTCAGGTCGATTGAGCGTAATGGTCATCACACCCTCGTTTACCTCGGTAATAACTACATCACTCATGTGTCTATCCTCTCGATTAAATAGTGTTCTAAGGCTGCCGCGTCTGTTACTGCCAGCCCATGTCTGTCCCGTCTATCGGTCGTTTAATGACTTACAAAAAACTAAAGCTGTTGCCTTGCTCACCCGCCGTCACCAAAACAGATTGCTCACCCAGATGAGAATTGCCAAACCGTTTCAGCACATCCGGGGCATCGCGACCTGCCTTAGCCAAAAACCGCGCATCATCTTGTAAAAGGCGCCCTGCAATAATTGCGGTTTTAACCTGACCTTCCCGATCATAGGCTAAGGTATACGCCTCTATCTTACCTTCACCGTTGGGGTTCGTTTCAAAATGGGGTACGACTTGTTGCGACATAGCCTCGTCAAGGTCTGCACTGTCATAAGGCTCATAAGCTGCAGGTGTTGTCGCATAAATACCCACGGCATACTTCGAAAGGAAACCCCCATTAGCACCCACTAAGCCCCTTTTTTCCGGATGCGATCGCAGTCGCACCATCATCTCGGCAAGCGCATGCATCGAATAACTATTGCCCGGCCCACCAAAATAAGGCAGCCCTCCAGTAATGGTGAGACCCCTAGGATCGTCCCCCGACAGATCGATGGCCTCAATCGCGTTACTCACTGCAATGGGAAAACAGCTATAAAAATCAAAGTAAGCGATATCGTCGGCGACACAGGCGGCACGATCGAGGGCACGGTTCAACGCCAATCCTGCTGAAGGCGCCTGCCCCAATTCTGCTCGTAGCGTGACGGGGGGTTCTCCGGCAACAGCCTGACCATGCAGATAAACGCGAGCCGAGGGCGATATACCTAACGCATCGGCCAACCCTGTCGAAATCACCACCAAAGCGGCACTTTGATTAACCTGATCGCGAGCTACCAACCGCTGGGGATAAGGGCTGGCAACATAGCGATTGCCCGGGGCCACCGTTGTCAGGTCAGCTGCTGTAAAAGCTTTGTCATGCTGTGCCGCCAGAGGGTTTTCAGATGCTACCGCAGCAAAGGGCGCAAACAGCGCTCCCATTTGCTCAGCCCACCGATCTGCATCGATTCCCGCAGCGAGGCGTTTGGCATTTTCCATGAGACCGTAAAATAATGGCGGCGTGACCAACCCGTTCATAATTTCGTCATGGGTCAGATAATCAATGATCGCTCCGCGGTCATCAACTTGCTCCTCCAAATCTTCTGACCAATCGACGTCACTGCCTTGCTTCTGTAGAAAGCGCGACGTTGAAAGCGCCTCACCACCGCTGATCAGGACTGCCTTTGACACGCCCTGCCAAATTCGGTCACAGGCCTCGGTGACGAGCTTTTGTGGGGTGTCACCACCACTAGTCGCCCAAATAGCCATTGCGGGGTTAATGTTCAGACGCTTACAGACGGAGCGGGGAAAATTATTCGAGCGTCCAAAAGGGAATTCCAAGACCGGAGCCGAATCTTCGAAAATACGCGTCGTCATAACCGTATCGATATGCTCTTTACAACCGTCCATACCCGCATCCATCAGAGCCAATTCAGCCGCGCGAGCCGTAATGGCGACCGGCGACAACGTGGCATAGTCAGGGTCATCAATACGCTCAGTAAACTGACTGGCACCAACGATGACGGGAGTATTTGCTGAAACGAACGGCATGGAGTGTTCTCTATTGCAAAAATTGCTGGCAAGCTTACCTTCTGACTGTAGGTAGTGACACATGCATTTTTCAAATTTTGCCACTCGGTATCAAAAAGGTTCGGGCACCGTTCGGTTAATGGAAGACTTGGGCCGCGCCACCACGGCAAAAGGCGCCATTTGCCAGCTGGGCGGTGGCAATCCAGCCCATATCCCCGAGGTAGAGGCCATACTGCGCGAAGCCATGGCAGATTTGACCGCCGATACTCAAGCTTTTGGCAAGATGGTGGGTGAATATGATGCGCCGGGGGGCAACGTTGCCTTTAGAGAAACTCTCGCAAGTCTACTAACAGAACAATTTGGCTTGGCTTTATCACAAGAAAATATTGCCATCACGAACGGAAGTCAGAGCAGCTTCGGGCTACTTTTTAATAGCTTGTCCGGTCAGTACGCCGACGGCAGCTTTAAACGCATACTTCTGCCTCTGACCCCTGAATACGTGGGCTACTTTGATGTGGGTTTAGCTGAGCAGCCCATTTTTGAGGGCCGGCGCGCAGAAATCGATTTACTGCCCCAACGGCAGTTCAAGTATCGCGTTGATTTTGATAGCCTGAAGTTAAACCAGGACCATGGCGCAGTGTGTGTATCACGGCCAACAAATCCCACCGGAAACGTGATCACCGACGGAGAAATGGAAGCGCTGAGGGCCGCGTGCCGCGAACAAAACATTCCGCTGATCGTCGATGGTGCCTACGGCTTACCCTTCCCCGGCATGATATTTACCCCGGCAAAACCTTTCTGGGATGACAACACCATCTTGCTGCTGAGCCTTTCCAAGCTAGGCCTGCCTGGCATTAGAACCGGCATAGTCGTCGCCAACCCGGAAGTGATTCAACTCATCCAAAACAACAATGCGATAAATAGCCTGGCACCTTCGCGCATAGGCCCTACGCTGCTGACGCCACTTTTACAGCGAGGACAACTGCAAAGTATCTGTGACGAACTAGTTCGTCCCTATTACGAACGCAAACGAGATTATGCTCTGGCAGTTATCGAAGAGGTCATGGCAGATTTGCCCATACGGATCCACAAGCCCGAGGGCGCGTTATTTTTGTGGCTCTGGTTTGAGAATCTCCCTGTGACCTCAGAAACCCTTTATCAAGAGCTCATGGCTCAAGGGGTTTTCGTTCTACCCAGCCGACCGTTTTATCCCGAAGTTGAAACACCCTGGCGACATCAGGAAGAGTGCATTCGTGTGAATTATGCAGCGCCTGATGAGTCTGTTGTTATGGGTTTAACGGTAATTGCACAGGTCGTGAGGGAACACTTTCAAGCCGCTGTTAAACGATTGAAAGAGACTGATCACTGATTTTTTTCACCCTGCAAGCGCAGAGAGATTACCGCTGGAAAGTCTATTAGACCTCGTCATTTAATCAGCCTCTCGTGCTGAAGCGATGGTGCAGAAATCTCGATTAGTTGGGGTCTGGGGTCTGGAGTCTGGAGTCTGGGGTCTGGGGTCTGAGGTCTGAGGTCTGAGGTCTGAGGTCAAGATAATGGAAATGCCAGCTTTTAGCGCTCCTCTCTTTGACTAAAGACCTGCCAAAACGCACCAAGCCTTGACCGCACTTCGGGCCGAACTACTCCAGGCGGTTAACACGGCGTAGATAACAGCGCTCTGCTTCACGCACCAGAATTCGAGTGTTTTGCTGGATTATTGGATCTTCAGTGTTAAGAAAGTGCACCCCCAATGCATGATTACTGCTATCAGCGTAGCGTACATCAGCTCTCTGAGTAACGCTGGTCTCTAGAAGCTCCAACGTAATTTGAATTTCATCGCCAATACTGAATTGATCAAAATTCACAGCATCTAATTTGAGTCGCGCACCGCTGGTATTAATATCCCTAGGGCTTGCCGCACACACCTCGCCAGTGGGCCCCGTGATTTTCGCCTCCATGGGCAGGTCCTGGAGTATCGGCACGCGGTACAGGTCACGCCTACCCGCGGTATGAACCGCATCGGGCACGTAAAGTGTCACGTCTACTTGTCCATCATCACCCAGGGTAGACGCCTTCACGGTGGTCAAAAACACATGCGCATGGCTATCGTGATTAAACGTGACGGTACAGAAGTCGCCAGGATCGAGTAGCGCCTGAACTTCGTTGGGCTGTAATCTCAGCAACACCTCCGAGAGCTCACTGCGCTGGAAAGCTGCCTGCCAAGAAGCGCCAAGTTGAGAGCTGTTTACTAGCGCTTTCTGACCGTGAGAGGCCATTAGATTCAAAAAATTCAATACTCTGCGGCGCTCAGTACTTGCCGGCGAATCGACGTTAGTCACCTCTGCCGCGGCTGTACTCTTGGCGGTTGAACCGAAAATGTTTTGAAACCAACCCATAATCTTTATAGCTACCCCCAATCGCGGTCGAGATTTCAATAATGATAGATTATCCACCAATGCCCTATATCTGCATCGTAGCAGCTTACCGCCAGTCAGGGTCTGCTCGTCTATCCCATATGTAGTAAGTTGGCACCGTTGTTGTTGAAGCCTGTCGTTTTCAGCACTGCCCAAAGCGTCCTCACAGCCAGCCATATTCCGCTGTTATTTGAGCGCCGGTGTATGCTGACGGTTTCATTAACGTAATACTCATGAATGCCATGGGGCTTAGGTGCTCGCAGTGAAAATCATGCATTGTCTAATGCACATCGCACCCTAAAATTGAATACGAGGCGCCTTTTTTTAATGAAACTCTACGCTCCAAAAGTCGCCTTTGCGATTGTTGTCGCCAACATGGTGGGCACCGGTGTTTTTACCAGCTTGGGTTTTCAATTGCTCGGCCTCTCTGACACCCGTGTCATTTTGTTGCTTTGGCTAATTGGCGGCATCTGCGCGCTTTGCGGTGCGCTATGCTACGCCGAACTCGGTGTCAGGCATCCAGATTCAGGCGGTGAGTATCACTTTCTCACTGAATTGATTCACCCTTATGCCGGATTCATTTCAGGTTTTGTTTCAGCGACAGTCGGCTTCGCCGCACCTATTGCGCTGGCTGCTCTAACCTTCGGGAGTTATTTGCAAGCGGGTTTATTACCCGTCGATCCCAAGCTATCGGCGACGGCTCTCATAGTCGCGCTTGTAGTCATCCATACGCGGACTCGGCGTGAGAGCAGTGCTGGACAGGTGTACCTGACCGCACTAAAGCTTTTATTAATTACGGGCTTCATTGGCCTGGCGTTGCTCAATAGCCCAGCCTTTGCCCCCCAGCTATTTACCGGTGCTCCACTGTCTAGTGTAGATATGATCAGTAACGAGGCTGCTATCGCACTCATCTATGTCACCTACGCTTACTCGGGCTGGAATGCAGCCACCTATGTTTTGGGTGAGATGGAAGATCCTCGCCGCCACTTGCCCCGTGTACTGCTTGCGGGTTGCGGCTTTGTCACTTTGCTGTATTTGGCATTGAATGCCGTATTTTTGATTTCTGCTCCTGTTGATGCAATGCGGGGGGAAGTTGAAATTGGCTATGTCGTCGCAGGCTATCTTTTGGGGAACACCGGCGCCTCCGTTGTCGCTGTCATTTTGGCAGGGGTTCTTATTTCAACCGTAAGCGCCATGGTCCTTGCTGGGCCACGGGCGCTGATGCGGTTAGGTGTGGACTATCCACGCTTCAAATGGCTGGGCGCACTCAACGACGATGGGTTACCTAAAAACGCGGTCATGTTTATGGGCATCATTGCACTGGTTTTTTTGTGGTCATCGACCTTTGAGCAAATACTGATTTTTGCCGGGCTGTTGATGGCCGCGAATACTTTCATCACGGTGGTTGCACTGTTTATTAGCCGCAAAAGAACTCAGGGGCAGCTCGATCGTTCACTCTATACAATGCCCCTCTATCCTTTACCGGCCCTACTATTTCTGGGCATAACAGGTTGGACACTTATCTACTCTGCCGTGTCATTTCCGACACAAGTGGGGGTATTCGCCATTGCATTGATTGCAGGTTGGCCCCTGTATCGCTGGGCTCGGCAATAAGGCCTTCTGCACGGCATACTCACAGCCATCACACTCCACTACACTATTGAGCGCCGCCATGGAATCGCCAGCAAACTGTGGCTGAGAAACTATAAGAAGGAAACTCTGCAATGACTATGGATTTGCTTAGCCTGAAACGTCGAATGAAGACCTTCATCGACGAGACCGTCATTCCCGCTGAACCTGATCTGCTCAGTGATCATGCGAACGCTGTCATGTCAGACCTAAAAACCCAAGCTAAAACTCAGGGTTTGTGGGCATTGGGACACCCCGCAGAACTGGGAGGTGGAGGATTACCGTTTTTGGATTTCGCGCAACTCAACGAAATCATTGGTCGCTCCTATTTTGGACAGATGGCCGTAGGTTCAATTTCCATGCAGGACTCCATTATGCTGCATCGCTTTGGCAGCGAAGCCCAGCAGAGTGCGTGGCTGGATCCCCTAGTTGCCGGAGAAATCTATCCATCTGTCGGGTTGACCGAACCCGACGTTGCCGGCTCTGATCCAACGTTAATGCAAAGTCACGCCGTGCTGGAGGGTAATCAATGGGTGATTAATGGCCATAAGTGGTTCACTTCCGGTGCCAACGTTGCCGCATTCACTACGGTATTCTGCGAAACAGAACCCGAAGAGCAGCGACACAGTAAATTTTCAGCCATCATTGTCCCTACCGACACCCCCGGATACCACATTAAAAGAGTCGTGCGCACCATGGGTGATACGGTGGGCGGGCACTGCGAGATAGACCTTAACGATGTGCGGGTACCCGCTGGTAACCTGTTAGGTGAGCGGGGCAAAGGCTTCACCATTGCGCAGAAGCGCCTGGGACCCGGGCGAATCTTTCACTGCATGCGTTGGCTAGGGCAAGCCCAACGTGCCTTCGAATTAATGTGTGACTATGCCGGAAAACGCTATGCTCACGGTTCCCTCCTGTCAGAAAAGGGCGAGATTCAACGTTATATTGCCGAGTCTGCCGCCGAGATTCAGGCGGCCCGCCTCATGACACTGGATGCTGCTCGGGTTATGGACAGCGGTGATGACGCGAGAGTACAAATTGCGCTGATCAAGTTTTGGGGTGCACGAATGCTGCACAACGTGATTGATCGCGCCATTCAGGTTCACGGCGCCTTGGGCGTTACCGAAGACACCCCCCTTGAATTTATGTACCGAGAAGCACGCTATGCACGCATCTATGACGGACCCGACGAGGTCCATCGTATGACCGTCGCGAGGAAGCTGGTGCAAGACCCGGTGGGTAACGCGCCCTGGTGACCTGTTAAGGGCAGATTCGACAGCTCAAGCGCTGGAGCCGCATAGTTGAACTGGCACTCAGGCGGTTCGTCAGGCTAGCTGCTTGCGTATCTCTCTGGCAATGACCCAAAGACGGTCCTGCCCCCACAGGGTGACGATGGGCGCGCCTGTGGCATCGAGCAGTCGAAAGCTGGGCACACCCCAGCATCCCGCTCCGTACATGGCGATGCGGTTTTCCTCCAATAACGATTCCCAGCCCGTTTCACCTAAGTGTTTTTTAGCAACCTGCCAGTCTAAACCTGCCGCTTCGACGACCTTTTGTAATCCCTTATCGGCTAAAGTGCTGACGCCCAGAGCAAAGGCATGCCGAAGAAAACTACTAATAAGCTCACTGCCTTTCCCCTCTGCCTCTGCCCACGGGTAAAGGGAATAACATCGACGTGCTGGCTCTCCAATGGGATCGCTGAAATTGCCATAGTCAACGCCTAAGGCCCGAGCCTCTCGAGCCGCGTCCATAAAAATATACAGTCCCTTCATTGGTGTCGCTGGGACACCACGCATGACCATAGGCAGTACCGGGCGCACGCTGAGCGCCACTCCTGAATCCTTCGCAAGTTTGACCGCACGATCATAAATCACAGCGCTGTAGGGGCTGCGCAGTGAGACATAGATTTCCATAGTGAGAGAACCGTCACTGGGCACGTCCCCCCAATTAATATCCTGACGGGGTGCCAGCATGGGTGCCCCTGCTTCGCGATCAACCTTTAAATCCGTTAGGCGCTGCTCTAGGTGATACAGGCGGTCGACGCCCCAATACCATTCACCAGCGT
>QXYP01000353.1 GCA_009886815.1 Halieaceae bacterium | reverse complement strand
GCTGCTACAGCGCATATCCAAGGGAAAGCAGGCCCATACCAACCGGGAACCAGCAATGTTTGGTCCTTTATTTCGGTGGATGAAAAACTCAACCGAGTCTACGTACCCACCGGCAATACGTCCCCCGACTATTATGGAGGACACCGGAACGGTTCTGATTTTTATTCGAGCTCGGTCGTTGCACTGGAAGCGAATACCGGGAATGTCATCTGGCATTATCAGACCGTGCATCACGACATCTGGGATTTCGATGTGCCTTCCCAGCCCACTTTATTTGACGTTACTACAGAAAGCGGTGTAGTCCATGGCTTAGCTCAAACAACCAAACAGGGCTATGTGTTCCTCTTGGATCGAGTGACCGGAGAGCCTCTGTTCCCAGTAGTAGAACAACCCATGCCACAAGGCGCCATAGCAGGTGATTATACGGCTGCCACGCAACCTGTTCCCAGTAAGCCACGTTCGCTGCTAGATCTGCCCGGCGATCAAGAGACGGTATGGGGGCTCACCTTCTGGGACCGCAAGGCCTGCGCGAACGTATTGGAAAACTTGCGCTATGAGGGTCCATTTACACCGACTTCACTGGAAGGTTCGCTGCATATGCCCAGTGCGTTTGGAGGACAAAACTGGGGGGGGCCCGCACTGGATCCCACCCGAAATATACTCGTGGTTAATACACAGCATGTCGGTACGGTGGTGCAGCTGTTGCCGCGAGAGGAGTGTGGCCCTGAGACAGGCCCTGAGCCTGTCGCCCACGGTCCGTTTCTCCAAGAGCCCTCGGAAGGCACCCCCTACTGCGATCGCCGCTGGCTGGGCTTTGTTTCACCATTAGGCGCTCCTTGCACACCCCCACCCTGGGGAACCCTGGCTGGCATCGATCTCGTCACCGGCGAGGTGCAATGGCAGGTGCCACTGGGAACGTCTCGAGATATGGCACCCTTTCCCTTCTGGTACATCAAAGGCTCGCCCAATATTGGAGGTCCGGTGACCACCGCATCGGGGCTTACCTTCATTGCCGCGACAACCGATCGTTATCTAAGGGCGTTTGCCACGGAAACCGGCGACGAGCTATGGAAGGGGCGACTGCCGACAACCGCCCATGGACTACCCATCACCTATCAGCTGTCCGATGGCGAACAGTATGTTGTTGTTGCCGCCGGAGGACATGCCGCACTGGGAACGCCACCGGGCGATCATCTCATCGCCTTTAAACTTAAGCCTTAAAAGGAAAAAAATGTGACTCAGAAAGGAATCACCACCTCTGAACACGGCGACATTCTTGCAGACACCACGGTCATGGACTGGCTTGATGTTGGCGGAGGGACTCATTTTAAGGTACTGCGGCTTTGTGAGCAGACCGGCCAATGGGCCCTATACGTGCATATGGCCCCGGGTGCGCGATTTCAGGCCCATCGCCACGAAGGCAGCGGCCAATTTTTTGTCACTAAAGGTGAACTTATCTACGACGCCGGCAGGGCCAAACCCGGCACTTACGGCTTTGAACCTATTTTCGCCACCCATGTCGACGCGCACTGTGTGGAAGAAACAGAAATGCTATTTTTAGGCGAAGGTGCCGTAACCTACTTCAAAGATGACGGCAGCATTGATTATGTTTTTAATGCCCGGAGCTTAGGGGACGCTTTAGCCCAGCAGCACAAGGGCCGGTAGTTATGAACACACCGCCTCCGTCAGTCTTGCATAAAGTCTGCCAACGCTTTCAGTAATTGGGCACCTTGTGCGCCGTTTACCCAGCGGTGATCACAGCCCAACGTCACGTCGAGACACTCCCTAGGCGCAAAGGCTTGCGTCTCAGCGTTCCAAACCGGCTGCGTTTGAATCATGCCCACCGATAGCACCATGACCTGAGGCGGCGTCACCATTGCCGTAAAGGCAGTAACGTCGTACATACCCAAATTGCTGATGGTAATGGCTGCCGGCTGCTGATCTGAGGCTGTGAGTCGACCTTGACGCGCCCTATCCACGATTTCACTAACGCGTTGCGCCATCGCGCTAACAGGCTCATCTGGCACATCATTAAGCACCGGTGCCGATACAGCACCGTCATCTCTAGAGACAGCCAAAGCAATATTGAAACCCGACACGGGACGAACAGCGTCTCCCTGAAACTGTACATTTAATTCAGGGTAACGCGCCAGAGCAGCACGCAAGCCTTGAAGCAACAACAACGTGACGACGCCCCTTACGTTTGGGTTGCCCTGTTTTAACGCCGCTATCGAGCTGCCCACATCAAGGCGGCGGTGAATGTGAAATAGGGGTACTGAATTCTGAGCGTCAACCAGCGTTTTAGCGATTCGACTTTGAGTGGCAGAAAGTATCGTGCCCTCACTTCCTGCTTCAACTTTACTGCCAGCGAGAGCCCGATCAACATCTTCTTTCAGAATGCGTCCATCATGTCCCGTACCGGTAACGTCGGCTGCTGCAAGCCCCGCTTTTTCAAGCTTGCGCCTCAAAGCCGGACTGATCTTCACCACCGCCGATCCCTCAACACCAGTAGCCGTGTCACTATCAGAGGCGCTCACTGCAACATCTGGAGGCGGGGCATCAACGTTTGCTGGTGCAGTGGTTGTTTGCGCAGTGATGAAAGCCTCTAGCTCCCCAGGCTCAAAAGCCTGAAGTGCAAGAACACCAATCAAAGCGCCCACCGGTAGCTCCTCCTCCTCGGGCACTAAAATCTTAGCTAAAGTACCGCTAACTCGAGCCTCAAAACTATTAACAATCTTGTCAGTTTCAATATCTACAAGCTCTGCACCCGCTTCGATCTGATCCCCTTCACTGTAACGCCAACTAACGATCCGGCCATGGGTCATCTCAATACCCCATTTTGGAATAGTCACTGCCTCAAACTGTTTACTCACGCGCCAACCCCTCAGTCACTGCGGCACCCTTTAAACCAAAAACCAGCAGAACATTACCCGGCATACGACTGCCAAACTGATAACCCGAATTCACTAATAAATGCCCGTTAGCAAGGACGGGGCCGTCTGACTCTATCGATCCGCCTTTGCCCACCTCACCGGAAACCGTTTCAAAATCTCCCAGAGAGTTGTATTTCCACAGCACCTGACCCGACGACGCCTCGTAGGCACGCAATAGGCCATCGAAGCCGCCCGCAAATATGAGCTGATTCGAGCTCGTAGCTGCAGCAGACAACCCGGGATCACAGGCCGGCTTTTTGTCTTCGGGACATTCGTCTAAGGCAGGGGTATACCAGCGAACGGTACCCGCTAAAGGATCAAGGGCGTGTAAGCCCGGAAAGCCTTCAGCCTCGGGAAGCCCGGGAAAATAGGTGTCTGCAATGGGTACAAACAACGTGTCTTTATTGGCAGTCATGCCCCAGTGGACACCTCCAGCATAACCTCCTCGACCCAACTTTTTGTGCCAAACAGTTTGCCCACCCGCACTGGGATCAAGGGCATACACGTCGCCGCTTTTTTGCCCCACCAGTAGCAAGTCTCGCTGCTTGCCCTGCCACAGAATTGTAGAGGCTCCGATATCCAAATCGGGACCATTTTCTTCCGGGCAATTGCCACCGCCACCAATAAAGCAGGCCATATTCCAAGCATCACCGGCCAATAGCTGTTGTGACCAGACAATGCCACCATCGTCTAAGCGCATAGCAATGACAGCATCACTGGTCTTAGTCGCGGGAGACGTATAACCCTCTCCTGTACCGACATAAAGCAGCCCACGCTTGGTATCAATCGTTGGGGAATTCCAAACCGGAGCACCTGCTGGCGCCATCCGCTTCGCCCCCGCCGAATTGGTTTCGCCAGTTTCATGAGACGCTTCAGGAATCACGAAGCTGTTCCAGAACACGCTGCCATCAGTCGCATTTAAAGCCGCTACACTGCCGCGAAAAGTACAACAGGGGTAGCCGGGATCCGCAGCTGTTGCCCATTCGGATGATGAAATCGGGACATAAAGTCGCCCCTCATGATATTTAATTGACCCGGTAATTGTGGCGTCAGCATGGGTTGCCACAGAGCTTTTCCACAGACTCACACCCGTTCGCGCCGAAATTGCGTGAACCTGCGCGGAAAAATCGCCAAAAAATAGGACGGGATCCGATTGGCTTTCCAAATGGGCTACGGTGAGACCGTTACGAACCTCAGCGCCCGCGTCATACTGCCAATGGGCACAGCCGCTGCTCAAATCCAAGGCATAGACCGTACCCTGCTGAGAACCCACAAATACCGTATTGCCATGCACTAGAGGTTGAGATCGTGCCCGTGTCGCTCCGGGATAAGCAAAGGCCCATTTGAGCTCTAACTGATCTACCGTGTTGAGGTTAATACCTGCTGACTCAGCCTCCTGAAAACGCTGGTTTCTGATGCCCCCACCCCACCCATTCCAAGGGGGACTCGTCTCAGCCAAGACGGGGGTGAAATCAGTGCCACACGCCTTGACCTCATGGGCGACAGAATCTACCGCGCCACTAAGATACTGCGCTATTTGAACACGCTCTTCCTGGGACAAATGCGCCGCTTGCTGACGCATCACGCCCTCAGTAATGGCACTGACAATACTCCCGGTAGACATCATGTTAAAACTGATTGCGTGGGGCGCCTTCGGCACAGAGCCATTGTGACAATGGATGCAGTTACTTTGGAACAGTTCAGCTCCCGCTGCAGTCTCGTTAACTGGCTCACCCTCAACAATAGCCGCCGCAAAACTCGCCGAAGCCAATGCACTCAAGGTAGTACCCGCGATCCAAGTCACCAGAGTTTTCATCACCGTGATCCTCTCATCAAAACCCGCTTATTTATTATTAATACTCCAGCGCTTTTTTTGCAGAGCGAACAATATCTGCAACACTTGGGACGTATTCTTTTTCCAAACACGGCGTTGCCGGGACCGGCGTATGCGGTGCTGTCACACGCTGTACCGGGGCATCGAGGTAATCAAACCCGAACTCCGCGACCATGCCCGCAATTTCGCTCGCCATACTGCACAATGGGTTAGATTCATCGACCACAACTAATCGCCCAGTTTTGGAAACGCTGGCAAGAATCGATTCTTCATCTAAGGGTGACAGCGTACGCGGGTCAATAACCTCTGCACTAATACCTTCAGCGGCCAATTCCACCGCAGCCTGTTCAGCTAACACCGCCATTCGAGATAACCCACACAAGGTAATATCCGTTCCCGCGACAACTGTACGAGCTTTGCCAAAGGGGATCACATAGTCTCCCTCCGGCACCTCGCACTCATTCATATACAAGGCTTTATGCTCACAGAATACAACAGGATCATCTTGCCTGATGGCTTCGGCAAGCAATCCCTTAGCATCCGCTGCGTTCGAAGGAACCACCACTTTAATACCCGGTATTGCAGCGAGCATGGGATACAAAATTTGAGAGTGCTGTGGCCCGGTCCCCTCACCTGCACCAATCATGGTTCTAATCACCAACGGGGTACGCGCCTGCCCACCAAACATGTAACGAAATTTGGCAATTTGATTCAGTAATTGGTCGAGACAGACACCTAAAAAATCGATGAACATGAGTTCTGCGACGGGACGCAGCCCAGTCAAAGCAGCGCCGCCCGCGGCTCCCACGATAGCGCTTTCTGTAATGGGCGTATCAATCACTCGCGCCACACCAAACTTTTCCGTAAGGCCGGCCGTGACGCCGTAAACCCCACCCTGGCCGCTGGCCACGTCTTCACCCATGACCACCACACGACTGTCACGGGCCATCTCCTCGTGGAGCGTTAAATTAATCGCCTCTCGAATAGACATCTTCATTGCATCGCCCTCCCCTCGTAATCGACATAAACATCGGTATAGAGCTTATCGGGTGTGGGATCAGCCGCAGCGAGGGCCAGCTCGACAGTGCGATCAAGTTCAGCAAAAACAGCACTATCAATATCAGCAATACTGTTTGCATTCAGGGCTGCTGTGCGCGGGTCCTCTAAAAATCGAGGCAAAGGATCTCCAGCTGCACGCTGTGCTCGCAATTCCGCGCCATCTCGATAGTCTTGAGGGTCGCCTTCAAAATGCCCGTAATAGCGCGCAGAGACGGCCTCTATCGCCGTAGGCCCACCGCCATTTCGACCCCGCTCAATCGCCTCGCGACAGGCAGCATGCACCGCATAAAAGTCAGAACCATCGACGACAATGGACGGCATGCCAAATGCGCCAGCCCGCTCTGCGATACGCCCCTCAGGCTTAGGATTACGCGTAAATTCTGCATAAAAGTTATTTTCGTACATAAAAATCATAGGCAGTTGTAAAACGACCGCGAGGTTTAACGCTTCAGCAACCGTACCCTGATCGGATGCGCCGTCACCAATAAATGCCATCGAGACACCACCGGTCTTTAGTGTTTTTGCCGTCAGTGCCGCGCCCGCTGCGATGGGTGGTCCACCACCGACAATGGCGTTGGCACCGAGCATACCTTTGGTCATGTCGGCAATATGCATCGAACCGCCTTTACCATTACACAAGCCGTCCTGCTTACAAGCCAACTCCAACATCATCCCCTCAAGCTCGCAGCCCTTGGCGATACAGTGCCCATGACCCCGGTGCGTACTCGCGATGTAATCGTCATTCGTCATATCGAGGCAGGCACCCACAGCAATGGCTTCCTGATTACGATACATATGAATAAACCCCGGCAACTTACCCTGCTGATATTCAGATCGTATTCGCTCTTCGAACTCGCGAATGGTCTTCATTAAGCGGTAGGCACGGGTTAATTCGTCAAGGCTGTAGTCCATGACTCATCCTCATCTCAATTAAAGAGAAAAAAAAGGGCCCTAGTGGGCCCTAGTAACGGCGCTTTTATTTTAGAAATTGTAGCCGATCTGGACACCGTACTCACGGGGAGCACCGTGACGGGTGAAGTTCCATAGTGTTGCCACTGGGTTAGCCGCGACACGGTAGGTTTCATTGCCCAAGTTTTTGCCGTAAACGGAGACTTCAACACCACCGTTAGGTCCGGTGTAGGTGATATACCCGTTGACCAGCGTGCGTTCTTCCATCTGTGTATTGGCCTTTTGGACAATAACGGGAGAACCACTGGCATCCGCACCTTGGAAGTTTGCTGGGAACGGACTCGTTTCTGCATCGTCTTGGTAATGCATATTCAGGTTGTACGTCACGGTAGCACCATTACGAAGGTCTTGGAAAAACGTGGCTCCCAAGGCATAAGTCAGCTCTGGTGAAAATGGCACTCTCAAACCCGACAAATCTGGATTAACCGCATCACCCGCTGGTAATCCAAGGTCCTCGGGGTTAATACCAGGACGATAGTCGTCGTACTCGTGATCGAGGTAACCCATCATGCCGTCGAGACGGAAGTTATCAGTTACCGCCCACTGGAATTCAGCTTCAATACCCCGAGCAGTCGACGTGCCCTCGTTTACCGAAACGGTCTCTTGGAACGTGTTGCCTGCAGCATCTTGAATCGTCACCACGGTGTCACGTTGCAAGTTTTCATACTCGGTATTAAATGCCGCCAGATTCAGACGCAGGGTTCCATCAAGCAAATCAGACTTTAAACCCACCTCGAAGTTTTCGTTTTCTTCACTGTCATAGGGGGAGCATGAAAACTCAGAGCCGCAGGTTTCAGAGAAACCACCTGCCACAAAGCCCGTGGCAAAACTGGCGTAAGCCATAATCTCATCGGTAAATCGGTAATCTGCGACCAAACGATAAGTCACTTTGTCAAAGGTCTTAGAGTTTTTCTGCACATTACCAAACGCCGATTCTGGCAGAGGGTTGGTGTAAGGGCCCTGATATTGATCAAGATCAATAATATTGCTCACAGGGTTATCTGCGGTGCCTAAGTTAAAGCGCTGAAAGTCTTTCTTGTCTTCGGTGTAACGTACACCGGCGCTGATGGTCAGCTGTTCAGTCACGTCAAAGGAACCATCGGCATAAGCTGCCCACGCGGTACGGTCCTGCGTAGTCTCCTGCACTTCGTAACGATTATCGTAAAAATTGGTTGCCGCTAGCGGTCCAAAGAAGCCCAGGTTTCCAAAGACGATGAATTCAACGTCGTCGCGGTAAGCAGCCACGCCGCCAACCCAGTTGAAGGG
>QXYP01000352.1 GCA_009886815.1 Halieaceae bacterium | reverse complement strand
GACCAACCCCAGATCATGCGCTTCATGAATGCCTCGGGCGGCTAAAAACTTAGGATGTAAACTTGGATATCAGCTTATACCCCCAACTCGATGACGTGAATGCCATCAGCACTGCCTTTGGCGACGCCGGCTATATTTGCACGCCTAGAATTGCCACCGTCGTTTATCTCGCCGCGGCACTGAACAAACCGATTTTGGTGGAGGGCCCACCCGGGGTCGGCAAAACAGAGTTGGCTAAAACCTGTGCGGAAGTTATTGCTAAGCCCTTAGTTCGACTTCAGTGCTACGAGGGCCTAGACGAAGCGAAAGCACTTTATGAATGGAAATACGGCAAGCAGTTGCTCTACACCCAAATACTCAAGGAACAATTAGGGGATATTTTGGGTGGCGCTAAGGGGCTCAAGGAGTCGATACAGCGGCTACATAGCACCGGTGATGTTTTTTATGCCAAGGAGTTTCTTGAGCCACGCCCGCTTCTGCGAGCTATGGAACAAGACGATGGCGCCGTATTACTCATTGATGAAATTGATAAAGCCGACTTCGAATTTGAATCGCTACTCCTCGAAGTGCTGTCTGATTATCAAATATCCATTCCAGAGATAGGCACGATTCAGGCACGCTCCAAGCCCATGGTATTTCTAACCAGTAACGATACCCGTGATCTGTCCGATGCGCTGAAGCGCCGCTGTTTACACCTCCATATTCCGTTTCCATCCATTGAGCTAGAGGGCCGTATTGTGACCGCCCGAGTGCCAGAGCTAGAAAGTCACCTGAGTGATCAGTTGGTGCGTTTTGTGCACGCCATCAGAGAGCTGGACTTAAAAAAAGCTCCCGCGATATCCGAGACCTTAGATTGGGCGCGTAGCTTGGTGCTACTACACGCGAATCAACTCGATGCAGGCCTGGTTCACGACACTTTAAATGTGCTGCTTAAATATGAGGAGGACATCATTGCGGCTGAAGGCCAACTCGGCAAACTTTTGAAAATTGCAGATGGTCTATGACCTCCGCCACTGGAAGTAGCCAACTACTGGCCTTCATAAAGTTTCTTCGTGGTAAAGATGTTCCGGTTTCCCCCGCCGACACGCTAGATGCAGTGCACGCTGCAGGGTTACTGGGCTATGAGGATCGCACGACGCTTCGAGACGGCCTCGCTGCTGTTTTAGCGAAGAGCACCTTTGAAGAGTCTGCTTACCGGGAAGCTTTTGATCTGTTTTTCGCACCGCAACACCCCGAGACTAAAACGTCGGATGCAACAACAGACGGCGAAGAACCATCGGAACCCACCGAAAGTTCTTTCCAAAACAACACCGCGACCGCCAATGACTCAGCACCAAGCTTAGAAGACCTGCTCAAAGACCCGTCGGCAGAGAACGATCCCACGCTTGCAGGTCTCATGAGCTCAGACCTCATGAATGCCCTGCAAGACGGTGACGAAGGCACATTGGCCATGGCTATTGAGGCTGCGGCAGAAGCGGCCAAAGTCGATGAAATACGCCTGTTCACGCAGCGCGGTCAGTTCACGCGAAGGCTGCTCGATGCTCTCGGTGAAAACGCATTGAGAGATGCTGCGATCGAATTCGAGAAAACCCAACCCCGTGCTTTTGAGGAAATTCAAAGGCTGCGAGAGACCCTTCGTTATCGAGCCCGCGATCGGGTAGAGCGGGCTTATTTAGTGCATGCGGCGGGCGACACAGAAGACTTCTTAGATGACGCGCTTTCGGAAGTCAGGCTGGCCAACATTAGCCCCCATCAAATGGCGAGGATGCGCAAACTGATGGACCGTATGGCCCGAAAATTAGCCAGCCGGCATGGCAGACGTCGACGGAAAAAGCGCCGCGGCCAACTCAATGTTCCCATGACCCTGCGCGCCTCGGTGGCCACAGATGGCATTCCCTTTAATACCCACTGGCGACAAATTCAGAAGAAGAAGCCACAGGTAATGGCAATCTGCGACGTCAGTGGCTCTGTGGCAGCCTACGCTAAATTCCTACTCATGTTCTTGTATGCCTTGCAGGACGTACTGCCCAGAACCCGCAGCTTCGCTTTTTCTAGCTCCCTAGGCGAAGTCACCGATTGGTTTAGTGAGCTACCCGTTGAAGAAGCGGTATCTCGGGTAAACCGCGTATACGGTGGCGCGACAGATTACGCCCGCGCCCTCTCTGACTTTAACGAGCTGGCCTTGCAAGACATTAACAAGGCTACCACCGTGATCATCCTAGGGGACGCACGCAACAACAATTCTGACCCTAGACTCGACCTATTGGCAGAGATAAAAGCGAAGTGTAAGCGCCTTATTTGGCTGAATCCTGAGCCCAGGCTCGCTTGGGGAACGGGTGATTCAGCAATGCTGCCCGTGACACAGCACTGTCACCTCGCCACAGAATGTAATAACCTCAAGCAGTTAGAGCGAATTATCGACACATTACTGTCAGCCATGCACGGAAATTGACGCGCCGAAGTTAGATCTCGTCCTATTGTGCAGACACGGCTGAAATGCGAGGAAGCGCAGTGGACAATAAAGAAACCACCAAGGACGGTGGTAGGCTACCCTTAACAAGGTCGCTGGAGGCCGAGGTACTGGCCAACTTCAACACCCAGGGGCATCACCAAGGCCTGGGTGGCAGAGATCTTGTGACGGCACTAACGCATTTAACCCCCGATCAAAACACGTTATTAGACGCACTCTCAGAGGCTGGCTACGATCAGCTAGACAGCGATAGCGCCTCCGTTTTGTGCTGGATAGATGCCACCTTTGCCTGCTGGGCCAACACAGTTACGTGGGCGCCCGAGATCCAACCCTTAGTAAATCGCAGTAGACCCCTCGCTGCCGCCTTCGCTCTTAGAGACTCCCGCTTCTTCACGCCCGGCGCTCATGGTTTACATCGCCTTCTCGACGTTCTTTACGATTGCTTCAAAGGTTGGCATGCCGGTCTGGGTGATAAAGCGCTCAACATGCTGAGAACCACCGAAAGCCTATTGGAGCGTCTGCAGACCGACTTCCCAAGCGAGCCGCTGGTTGATGAAATTCGGACTCTGCTTGAGCAAAAGCTGCACGGCCAGCAGGCTCAGCTTGAACAATTCGACAACCTGCTCTTGGAACGCGAATTGAAGCACTTGGGGGAAGATGCTGTTCGACAAGCGGCTGCGTGGCTCATTAATACGGCCATCGCTGAAGTCTCATTGCCCGAGGCGGTTGCCCAGTTTATTGCATCAGACTGGTATGAGAGCGGTGTGTGCATCGCAGTAAAAAACGGCTTTGACAGCACCCAGTGGCGAACTTTCATGGATACGACTCAGCTATTGGTCGACGTCGTGCAACCGGTCAGCCCAACCAATGGCGACGCGCTGCATCGGCTCTACATGACCATGCAACAAATTTCGATCACCTTGTCGAAGCAGCTGATCAGCCTGCAAGACAATACTGAGGCTGTAGCAAGCACCGTGGGGTTGATTGAATATGCGATGCTGCGAAATTTACGGGGGGAAGACCTCGGGTTACAGCAAGTCGACCTCATCGCTGTGGGCGATGGTAATAGCTTGCCAATTAGTTCCAATGATTTAACCGCATTAAACCTTCGGCCCGGGCACTGGTTTGTTATGCAGACAGCAACCGGTGCGATCCGCCTGCGCTTCGCAGGAACGCTCATCAACAACTACTATCTCGTTTTCACCGACCTAATGGGTAACCGGATACTGCGTAAGTCTCTGCACGAATTTCGGACATTAATAAGCTCAGGTGAAGTCCATTGCCTCGAAACCCCGGATAGCTTCTGTCTTGCCATGGCCAGCGCCATTGAACAGCGCCGAGAGCAACAACCCACAACTCTCTCCCAGCCTGAACCGACACCTAACCGAATTGATGACGCCTCAACCGATGGCGACCCAACCAGCCTGTCCAAAGATGACATGGAGCCCAAGGTAGAAGATGAACCCACAAACAGCGAGAACACTGAGCCAGGGTCCTCAGCACTGAACATCAATAAAAACCACCCGCCACGGTTCACCGAACCTTCATACGAAAGTAATACCATCGTGAAACTACAAATCCCCATGGGAACCTGGCTAGGATTTCACGATCGCGACCCACCCCTTATGGCGAAAATCGTTGCCTGCGACCTAGAAAAGAACAGTTATATTTTTACCAATCGAGAAGGCATTAAAATGCGCGAACTCACGGTTCCGCAGCTGGTTGCACTGATTGACAGGGATATGGTCGATATCTTGGAGCGAAAAACCAACTTCCGCGAGACCGCGAGCCAACTGTTTCAGCAGCAAGAGCGCCTCGATAGGCGTCCATAGTGAAATTGGGGGTTATAAAAATACCCTCAATTAATATCCTCTAGGGATAATCCCCCTGTTCCTCCCTGGCTGCCATCATCTCTGGCCAGTTTAAATCGAAGCCTCAGGTTATTCCCGGAATCGGCATTTTTTAGTGCCTCTTCTTCGGTAATTCTTCCTTCCTGTACAAGATCGAACAGCGCCTTATCAAAGGTCTTCATACCAATATTTTCAGACTTCTCCATCATTTCTTTAATGCCCGCAATCTCCCCTCTAATGATCAATTCGCTGATACTGGGAGTACCCAACAAAATCTCGATAGCCGCTGCACGCCCACCGTCTTTAGCAGGAAGCAAACGCTGAGAAATAAAAGCGCGCAGGTTGAGCGATAAGTCCAGTAATAACTGCGCGCGCTTGGCCTCTGGAAAGAAGTTAATAATGCGGTCTAGGGCTTGGTTAGCATTGTTGGCGTGGAGCGTAGAAATGCATAAATGCCCCGTCTCGGCAAAAGAGATCGCCTGCTCCATCGTCTCACGATCGCGGATTTCGCCAATAAGAATGGCATCGGGAGCTTGTCGCAAGGTGTTTTTCAGCGCGTTATGCCAACTTCGAGTATCGACGCCGACCTCACGCTGATTAACAATTGATCGCTTGTGACGATGTACAAACTCGATGGGGTCTTCAATAGTGACGATATGGCCGGCATTGTTTGAATTGCGATAGTCGATCAAGGCGGCCAACGATGTGGACTTGCCTGATCCCGTAGCACCCACAAACAGAATCAGCCCTCTTTTTTCCATAATCAGTTCAGTGAGAAGGGGCGGCAGTCCCAAGTTTTCCCAATTCGGAATATCAGTGACAATATGCCGTGCCACTATCGAGACTTGGTTACGCTGATTGAAAATATTGACCCGAAACCGCCCAACCCCCGATATTGAAACAGCTAGGTTCAGCTCGAGTTCGTTACGAAACTCCTCACGCTGCGTATCGTCCATGATCTCATCGGCGATGACTGCAATTTCACCGGGCTTTAATACCTCTGCGGCGACGGGTCTCAACGCCCCATCAAATTTCGCACACGGTGGTGCGCCGGTGCTGAGAAACAGATCCGACCCCCCTTGCTCCGCTAAAATCTTTAACCACACTTCAATTTTCATGCCCAACCTCCTTGTTGGCCTGGTACCACCGAGACTTTTGAATGTCTCGCTGTACCCCAGCGAAAACAGCACTTACACTTGCCCCGCTATTAAACCCGACTGGCGCCTATATTTCATCCCAAGGCGCCGCCTGTCTCTGGAGATTTAGACGCCCTTGGACTTACCGCTGAACGCTAAATACAACCTCATTTCGGGCGCTGGCAAGCATTTACTCGCCGGCATCTGCCGAGGTATTGAGAAAGAGGGACTGCGTGTTGACGCGTCCACGGGAATGCTGGCCCAGAGCCCACATCCGCAGGCATTGGGGTCTGCGCTCACGCACCCGTCAATTACCACCGATTATTCCGAATCTTTATTGGAGTTTATTACCCCGGTCGCCCAAGACGTGGAGCTCACCCTGGCGCAACTCGATGCCATCCATCGATTCACGGCTTCACAGTTAGAGGGTGAATTAATCTGGGGCGCCAGCATGCCCTGTATTGTTTCGGGAGATCGAAGTATTCCTATTGCCAATTATGGCAGCTCAAATGTTGGGCAAATGAAGCGAGTTTACCGAAATGGCTTAGGTGTTCGTTATGGACGCATGATGCAGGCCATCGCGGGTATCCACTACAACTTTTCAATGCCTGAAACGTTCTGGCGCGCAGCTTGGGAGCAGGAAGGCAGCAACGGCTCGCTGCAGGATTACCAAACTGCGGGTTATCTGGGTCTCATTAGAAATTTTTTCGATCGCGCATGGCTGCTGATTTACCTACTGGGCTCCTCCCCCGCAGTTTGCGCCAGCTTTCTTGCCGGTAATCGCGAGCACCCCTTAATTCCTTTCGATGCCGGAGGTACCAGTCTTTACATGCCCAACGCCACTTCGCTACGCATGGGCGATCTGGGCTATACCAGTAATGCCCAATCGAGCCTCAACGTTTGCTATAACAATCTCGACAATTATTTAGCGACACTCAGCAATGCCATCGTCACACCGCACCCTAGCTATGCGCAATTTGATGTAACCGAGAATGGCGAGCGAGCACAGCTCAATGACTCTTTGCTACAAATTGAGAATGAATTTTATAGCCCCATCCGACCCAAGCGGGTTGCGCAATCAGGTGAGGCCCCGATTGTTGCGCTTAAACGGGGCGGCATTGAATACATCGAAATTCGCTGTATTGATATCAACCCTTTCTTACCGCTGGGAATCGATGCGCAGACGATGCGGTTAATCGACGTATTCCTCGTTGACGCCATCCTATCGGAAAGTCCTCTGTGCGATGAAGACGGGCAGAGACGCAATCAGGAAAATCTGCGTCGGGTTGTTAACGAGGGCCGTTCTCCCGACCTGCAGCTGTTAACGCCGGAAGGCGAAAAACCGTTACAAACCGTTGCCCAAGAGCTCTTCAATAGCATGTCGCAAACAGCGGAGGCTATGGATGCCGAGGCTGGGTCAGATTTGCACCAGCAAGCCATGACTGCCGCCTCTGCACGAATCGTTGACCCTGAAAGCACGCCTTCAGGACGCGTTCTGCAAGAAATGCGCGATACCAACACCCCGTTTTGGCAGCTAGCCCTCAATTATTCCAAACAGTGGCACAAAGGGCACTTAGCAAGACCGCTAGGCTCTATTGAGGAGGCTGAGTTCCACACCGCAACAGCGGTCTCCCTCAACCAACAAAAGGCCATGGAGCAAGATACTCAGGAATCTTTTCAAACCTATCTGGATCGGTTCTACAATCAGTACAGAGGTGCAGACGACTGACTCGTATCCTCCGAAGCTACCCCGAACTCACTGAGAACTAAAAAGTATCAACGCTAGCCTGTCGTGAAATGTAACGGCTGCGCTAGGTCGCAAGGCCCGCTTCAAGCTATTCGAACCCAGACTTCAAGACCAAATCAAACCCATCAACCCTCGTTAGAAAAATCAGGCGCATAAAAAAGCCCGGTTACTGCTAACCGGGCTTTTGCTGACATCTTTTTAAAAGCGCTGTGCGTTTATTTACTCTGGGGCGACAATAGCAACGAGCTCAACATCAAAAATGAGCGTCGCATTAGGGCCAATAATCTGACCAGCACCACCCGCTCCGTAAGCAAGATCGCTAGGAATATACAACTTATAGGTGGCCCCTGCTTGCATCAACTGCAGTGCTTCGGTCCATCCCGCAATCACTTGAGTGACGCCAAAGGTCACCGTTTGACCGCGGTCATAAGAGCTATCAAATACCGTCCCATCAATTAGGGTACCCCGGTAATGGACCTCAACCTGGTCATCGACGCCTGGGCTAGCACCAGAACCTGCCACAACCACTTCGTATTGAAGCCCTGACTCAGTCACCGTGACGCCATCGCGCTGGGCATTTTCCGCTAGGAAAGCCGCTCCGGCTTCTGAATTACCCGCAGCCACTGTGGCCTGCTCGCCATCACGCTCGGCTTGCATTTTTTCCTGAAATGCCATCATTTCCGCGGTTATTTCTTCCTCACTCAGGCGCGGCTCAGCGCCGTCAAACGCGTCGCGCATTCCCATTGCATAAGCATCGACATCCATCGTCATGCCATCGGCCGCCATACGCTCACCCATTCGCAGGGCAATACCGTAGGACAGACGCTTTTCAGGGGTATCTAATGTCATGGGTTCGGGCTCCTTAGCCTGCTCCTGACAAGCGGACATAGCGCCTACCAGAACGGGCGCCATCAAAAAAGTCGCAAGGCGACGGGTAGTCATTCGAAACATGGTTTCATCCTGCAAAAAAGTGATCGACCCCAGAGGGCGTCGTTGGACGTGCTGGGGTATTTTACTCAGAGTCTCGCGCTTCTGCCACTGATAAGCCATGGAGCCTGTTTGGCTTATGAAGATGCATTGGCTA
>QXYP01000351.1 GCA_009886815.1 Halieaceae bacterium | reverse complement strand
GAGCCCCTCAAAAAACGAATCTCAACACTTGGGGTGTTACTTTTTGCGGCTGCCACTACAACCCAAGCCTTGGCATCAACCGCAGTTTCGAAATCTCAGCCTGGGGTGGTTTATTCGGCACCGATCGCCAATGAGGAGCGGCGGCTTTTATGGGGCGATACACACCTACACTCAAACGTTTCCGCAGATGCCTTCACCTTGGGCTCGCGACTGGGCCCCGACCAAGCTTATCGCTTTGCAATGGGGCTGCCCGTTACCAATGAATTAGGACAAACGGCGCGATTGCGTGCACCCCTAGACTTCCTCGCAGTCACCGACCACGCCGAATACCACGGGGTTTTCCCCCTACTGCAAGCGCGCGATTCGCAGCTAGATGGCTGGCCCCTAGGCCAGCAAATGGCTGACCTATTACAAGCCGATAAAAACATCGAATTAGCCAAGTTATTTTCTGACGCCATCCAAAGCACCGACCCGGCACTTCGAACACCACAAACACTTGTTAAAAGCGCCTGGCACTCGAGCATTGAAGCCGCTGACGCGGCTTACACCCCCGGTGTTTTTACAACCTTGATCGGATATGAATGGACATCCATGGTGACCGGCGACAACTTACATCGTGTCGTGCTTTTTCGTGATGGCTCAGAATACACCCGGCAGGTTATCCCTTTTTCGGCCCAGGACAGTACCGATCCCGAAGCACTATGGTCAGCGTTATCAGACTATGAAACAGACACCGGTGGACGGGTCATGGCCATTCCTCACAACGGCAATCTCAGTAATGGCCGTATGTTTTCTCCAATCCGCAACAACGGCGAGGCGATTGATAATGACTACGCCAAGCAAAGACGCTATTGGGAACCCCTGTATGAGATGACCCAAGTGAAAGGCGATTCTGAAACCCATCCCACGCTATCCCCCGACGACCCCTTTGCAGATTTTGAAACCTGGGACGACGGCAATATCACCTTAACAACGGCCAAAGAGCCCAAGATGTTGCCCTATGAATATGCACGTTCGGCACTTGGGCTAGGCCTGGCTCATCGTGAAAAGCTGGGCATTAACCCTTTCGATTTTGGCATGATTGGTTCCAGCGATATCCATACCGCACTCACCACTACCGAGGAAGATAATTACTTCGGAAAATTTATTCATGACGGTCCGGCGCCGGGTCGCACCGAATTAAAAATGGCAGGACAACTGCAAAAGATTTGGCGCATGGTCTCATCGGGGCTTGCCGGGGTATGGTCAACGCACAATACCCGCGAGGCTATTTTTGATGCCATGCTTCGCAAAGAGGTCTATGCCACTACTGGCAGCCGAATTCGAGTACGCTTTTTTGCCGGCTGGGACTTTGATGAAGCGGCTCTGCAGGATTCACAGTGGACGCAAAAAGGCTATGCTCAAGGGGTGCCTATGGGCGGTCAATTGCCGGCCACACAAGACACCAATCTGGCACCTACTTTTATGATCAAAGCGCAAAAGGATCCCAATGCCGCACATCTTGATCGCATTCAAATCATCAAGGGTTGGCTTGACGATGACGGTAACTCCCAAGAACAAGTTTATGACGTGGTTGCGTCAGGCGCGCGAACGCGCAACCCCGTTACGGGACTGTTTGAGCCAATAAAAGACACAACAGACCTCACGACGGCAACTTATAGCAATACTGAGGGCTCCCCCAATCTTGAAGGGGTTTGGCGCGACCCGGATTTTGATGGGCAACAAGCGGCCTTTTACTATGTGAGAGTACTGGAGATACCCACTCCCAGGTGGACCAGCTTTGACGCGGTGCGCTTCAAAGAGAAACGTGCCGACGGGGACACGGGTAAACTTCAGGAGCGCGCCTACACTTCAGCCGTTTGGTACTACCCAAGTGGTAACGGCCGGTAGAACTGCCTAGGGGGTAGACCCACCCCCTTGAGCTATCGGGGAGCATAGGCGCAGCACGCCTACAGAAGAAGCGACACCATCACCGAAGATCCGCAACTCGTCAATCAACTTGAGGCGCACCTTCCAAAGAGCCTCGGAGCCTCTGGGTTAAAAAGCCCCATCGGCGCCCACAGTGGCATGGCCTACCAATCTTGTCGCTTAACCCGCCTGCTTGGCCTTAAACGCCTCATGAGCCGCTCTCAACGGTGCCGCATCGAAATAGTAGGGCCTGATTTCACACACCTTGCCATCGCGGAATCGGAACAACTCGCATAAATGAGCCGGCTCTAATCCATCAGCAAACTCAAAATGAAGAATGGTGACCACGTAGTCTCCACCACTGGTAATTTCAGTGCGTACAACATTAGTGACCTCAATCATGCCAAATACCTGGGCATAGAGGTCCCGAAGCGCGGTTATGCCGGTGAAAGTGCCCGCCATCGGCGTATCTTCGGCCTCTACGATAAAGAAATCGTCTGTCAGCATGGTTTCACAGGTATCAAAATCGCCCACCGCAGAACTTTCATAGAGTCGGTTTACAATCGCTACTTTCTCGTCATTGGTCATATCTCACTCGCCCTCACTGATTGGAAAATCGCTCAATAATCTGTTTGCCCAAAGCCATTTGGTGAACCTCGTCGGGGCCATCGGCCTGACGACACCAACGCGCGTAATTAAAGTTCTCCGCCATAGACCAGTCTTCAGTAAGTCCCCCGGCGCCGTGCATCTGCATACAACGATCAATCACGGTCTGAATGACCAACGGCACCGTTGTTTTAGTGGCTGCAATCATAGGTATAGATGCCTTTACGCCCTGGTTATCGATGGTCCAACAGGTTTTCTGAACCAACAAGCGAGCCATCTCTACCTCAGAGAAGCACTTCGATATGTTTTCACGAATCGACTGATGCTTACTCAAAGGCCGACCAAAAGTCTGACGATCTGTCACACGTTGGCAAGCATTTTCCAAAGCCTGCTGGCCCGCACCAATAAGGCGCATACAATGATGCATACGCCCGGGGGCCAATCGTGTTTGAGCGATCTCAAAACCCCGCCCCTCCCCTGCAAGCACGTTGGCAAGAGGCACCCTAACCTCATCGAATACGATTTCTGCATGCCCCAAAGGCGCATCGTCGTAGCCCAAGGTCGTGAGCGGTCTAATAATATTAACCCCCGGCGTGTCTTTAGGCACCAAAACCTGACTTTGCTGCAGGTGTCGGTTGCTGTTTTCTGGGTCACTCTTTCCCATGACAATAAGAATTTTACAGCGGTCATAAAGGGCGCCGGTAATAAACCACTTTCGCCCGTTCAGCACCCAGGAGTCCCCATCTTTGCGAATACTGAGTTGAACATTGGTGGCGTCGCTTGACGCCACTTGTGGTTCAGTCATCGCGTAAGAGGAGCGAATTTCACCTGCCAACAAAGGTGTCAGCCATTCAGCTTTCTGCGCCTCGGTACCGAAATTCATGAACACTTCCATGTTACCGGTATCCGGGGCGTTGCAATTGAACACTTCGGGTGACCAAATCACTCGCCCCATCGCTTCAGCCAGGGGGGCATATTCCAAAAAGCTTAAACCACCCTGCTCACTAAACTCAGCGTGATCGGGCGGCACGAACAAGTTCCAAAGCCCCTGATCTTTCGCTTTGAGCTTGAGCTCATCCATGAGTGGCACGGGGGCGAAACGGTTGTCAGCAGAAGCCAACGCATGCCGATAAGCCGCTTCATTAGGAAAAATAAACTCCGACATGAAGGCCTGTAAACTCGCCAATAGGGCTTCCGATTTTTTTGTCACTGTATGCATAGTGGTTTGATCAATCCTTGTTGGTGCGCTGATTTTTGGCAATGTGATCGCGTGTCTCATCAACACCGCTGTATTTTGCCATCCTATTCTCAATGTATCGTGATAGCCCAAAATGCATTGTCGGCTACCTCTGTTTGTTTCGATCTGTCTACTCAGTTACCACAGCCGACATTTGTCTATCACCTAGACAGCATATCCCCGGGTTGCCTAGCCGCGAGTCGACCCCATGTTAAGGCAAATAGTCTGCGCCGAGGACGCTCCCAATTAAGCAGCCGTCATCACCGGCCTATTCTTCCGGCGCTATCTCCAATATCAAACCATGGAGTTCGGGTTTCATCGCTATCTGGCAACTCAAGCGTGATCGACTTTTATCAAAATGTTCTGAGTATGTAAGCAATAAATCTTCAACTTGCTCACGAGGTGGCAAACGTGGCACCCAGTCCTCCGCTATATAGACATGACAAGTGGCACAAGATGCGCAGCCACCGCAGGCCGCCTCCACCCCTTGATCGCTGTCAAAGAGCAATTGCATCAATGACTCCTGCCCAGCACTTTGCTGCAAGACAGAGGTCGCACCATCCCGAGCAATAACGGTGATTTGTGGTAAGTCAGACATCGCTGGAACATCCCCTAAGTTTTAGAATTTCGGTTTCTAGGCAAAGAGCCGAGTCGGCAATGCCTTCGATTTCTCGCTACGGCATGTGGTAAAGGGCACTGCCACCGCGCCGCGCAATTTTGGCCCATGACTGGCACAATGCCACCGATCGCAAACACAAACAATCTTGTTTGTTTGCTTCATGCAAATTGCGATATCCTTGGGGCACTCTGTTAGTGCGGCTAATAGCTAAAAGCAAATCCCGCAGTGACAGCCACAGCAGTCAAAACGCGACAGGAGCTCCATGTCACGGGACATATATCGCAACACAACACTAGCCAGAGCAGCCCAACAATTATCTCAAGACTGCCCTGAAGACATTGCTGTTCGTTTTGATGATGGTTCCTCCATGAGCTACGGCGAAGCGTGGGCATCTGGGGCAGCTCTAGCCTCAGGGTTACTCGCTAGAGGCATTAACCCCGGCGACACGCTCAGCTTTCAACTACCCAATAGCCGTTATGCTGTAATAGTCATGCTGGCCGCAGCTATCGGCGGGTTCGTGATTAACCCCATCGTACCGATTTATCGTAATAAAGAGGTGCGTTACATTCTCCGCCATGCTGCAACGCGGGTGCTTTTTATTCCTGCTGAACTGCGCGGCTTCAACTATGTCGCCATGATGGAGCAACTCCTCGACGACTGCCCCGACCTGCGACGGGTGATTTATCTGGGTGAACCACAGCCGCTAGCCGATAGCTTTGAAAGCTTTGATCAAGTGCTTGAATCCGGCAAAAAACAGCCTGCAGTGCCCGCAGCGGTTCACCCAGACGACACCAAAATACTGCTCTATACCTCAGGTACTACAGGCGATCCAAAACAAGTGCGGCACAGTCATAACACGCTGACCGCTGCTCTGGATAACAGTGTCAACGGATGGTGCCTTTCGCATCAGGACCTCATGTTAATGCCGTCCCCAGTGACGCACATTACGGGCTATGTAAATGGCATGGAGATGCCCTTCCTAACCCCGGTAAAAACTCTGCTAATGTCCCAGTGGAATGCGAACGACGCGATAAAGCTTATTGAAGCCTACGGCGCAACGGTCTGCGTAAGCGCAACACCATTTCTGAAAGAACTGGTAGATACTTGCCAGCAGCAGGGAAAGACCTTACCGGGCTTTCGCTTGTTTGCCTGTGGTGGTGCCTCGGTACCGTCAGCTCTGATTTATTCTGCCTGGGATACCTTAAAGGACTGCCGTGCGGTACGGGTCTATGGCTCCACTGAAGTGCCGCTGGTCACGGTGGGCTTTCTCGACGCTGAAGAACGGACATTAGCGGCTGAAACCGACGGCCGCGTCACCAACTATGACGTCATAATTGTCGATGAGCACGGCAATGATGTTGGTCTCAATACCGATGGGGAAATTTTGGCGAGAGGACCTGCCATGATGTTGGGTTACAGCGATGACCAGCAGAATCTCGACGCCTTCTCGCCCTCGGGGTACTTTCGCACTGGCGATATCGGTCGCTTGTCGGCATCTGGAGCGCTGATCATTTCTGACCGAAAAAAGGACATCATCATTAGAGGCGGAGAAAACATCGCCGCCAGGGAGATTGAGGAAATCTTGCTGCGCTCCGAGGCTATTTTGGAGATCGCTGTCGTTGCGGTGCCCCACGAACGGTTGGGAGAAGGCATTGGCGCCTGTATCGTGGCCGAGGCAGGATATCAGGTAGACATGAAATATTTGCAGGAACTGTTGGCTGACAGTGGCTTGGCCAAACAGAAATGGCCACAGCATCTTGAACTGCTGACCGCATTACCAAAAACTGCATCTGGCAAGGTGCAAAAAGACAAATTGAGGCAAGGCTTACGTGAACAGGGCGTAACCCTGTAAAAATTGTGCAGTCAATCAACAAAACATTTGAGGGTCACTTCATGATCGATTACCCAGCATTTCGTGAGTCTGTACGTGACTTTCTTCATGAAGCACTTACCCCGGAGTTACGCCGTGCCGGCGAGCTCACCACCTCCGTATTTTCAGATTTCGACGCGGCATTAGCCTGGCAGAAAAAGCTCCATGCACAAGGCTGGATAGCGCCCGACTGGCCCAAAGAGTTCGGAGGGCCGGGCTGGGATATTCAACAGCGCGCTATATTTCAGGAGGAATGCAAGCTCGCTAATGCACCTAGCGTAGTGATGATGGGTATCCAGATGCTGGGCCCTATGCTGATGCACTATGGAACAGAAGATCAAAAACACCATTATCTGCCGAGAATGTTGTCTGGCGAGCATATCTGGTGCCAAGGATATTCAGAGCCCGGCGCCGGCTCTGACTTGGCCTCACTAAAAACCAGCGCCATTCGTGATGGCAGTGATTACGTAGTCACAGGCACCAAAATTTGGACCAGCATGGCGCAGCATGCCAATCAGATTTTTTGTTTGGTACGCACCGATAAATCAGTAAAACCCCAAGCGGGCATTAGTTTTTTACTGATTGAGCTTGATAGCCCCGGTATTTCCATAGCACCTATCGTCAGTCTTGATGGCCAGGTTGAGCAATGCCAGGTGTTTTTTGACGACGTTAGGGTCCCTTGTGCAAACCTTCTTGGTGCTGAAAACGACGGCTGGTCCGTGGCGAAGTTTTTACTCGAGTTTGAGCGCGGCGGTCACAATTTCACCATCGACGTGAAAAAACAGTTGCGAAAAATTCACCGGCAAGCTGAACTCAGCCCCTGGGGCGAGAGTACTCGAGCAGAGGATATCGTCTTTCAGCACCGTCTCGCAGAAGCAGAAATCGATGCCCTAGCGCTGGAGCATACTGAACTTCGAATCAAGGGCGCGGCTGAAACGGGCGGCAACCCCGGCGCGCTATCGTCGCTGGTTAAAGTCGTGGGCACAGAATTAGGTCAGCGCCTCAATGAATTAAGTATGGACCTAGTGGGACCCGCTGCCGGCCCCCAATGCCTGAATATTCTCGACCCCCTTTACAGCGGGGATATGCCAGTACCGGAGCATGCGTTAACGACTATGGCGGAATATATCAATAACCGGGCCTCTACAATTTACGGTGGCACGGCTGAAATTCAGCGCAGCATCATTGCAAAAAAGGTGTTGGGGCTATGAGCAAAAGAATTTGGGTGAGGATTCGCGGTGAGTGACGAAAAGCAAATGTTGCGAGACAGCGCCGAGCGTTTCTTGCGTGACAATTACGATTTTGCTGACAGGCAAGCCTCAGTAAATGCTGGCGAAGGCATGGACGCCAACCACTGGCGAGCTTTTTCAGAGATGGGTTGGACAGCCATGGCCATTCCTGAAAACGCGGGAGGCTTTGGCTTTGGACTCGCCGACATTGCCCCACTCATTGAATTATTTGGCCAATATCTGGTTCGAGAGCCTCTTTTCGAATCCGTTGTACTTGCAGGAGGCGTCGTAATAGCAGGCTCCCAAGCCGCGCAAGAGCGATACCTACCGGGGATAATCGACGGTTCAATTATTGCCACAATCCCACAGGCAACCGCCGCACCTCTGATGGCCGCTAGCGATTCGGGACAGACAAGACTTCATGGCGACTTACAGTTTGTACCGTCTGGAGGCAGCGCCACCCACCTGCTCGCTCAAGTGCGCTACGAAGAACAATTGCATTGGCTTATGTTGGATCTTGAGCTGCCCGGCGTGTCTCGCTCTTCCTACCCAAGCCATGATGGGCGCCGAGGTGCCCACATTGCTGTTGATGTACCTTTTGAACAAGCCAGCCTTCTGCTGTCTGGCGCATCTGCCGACCTAGCCACCCAGGCACTGTATCAACGCGCCATGCTGGTCGCTGCGGCTGAGGGCGTAGGCGCCATGCAGGGAGCCCTAGATCTGACCGTCGAGTACACGCGCCAGCGCGAGCAATTTGGACAACCCCTAGCGTCATTTCAGGCCCTTCAACACAGAATGGCGAGTATGCTCATACAAACTGAGCTAACCCGGTCTCTAGTTTTAGCGGCCTGTAAGGCTTGGGATGATCATGCCGACAATGCGGTGCAGTTAGCGCTAGCGGCTAAAGCTAAGGTTGACGCAGCAGCGCGAAGTGTCACTCAAGAGGCCATACAAATGCACGGAGGTATCGCCACCACCGAGGAGTATCGAGTCGGTCATTACTTCAAACGCACGGCGCTATTAGAGAGTTGGCCCTTACATCGTGATGCACTAATCGCAGAGTTCATTAAGCGCCGGCACCCATGAGCAAATCTGAACAGCATTTTTTTAATAACAAGTCAGTCCCAATAGGAGAAATATCATGAATCTTGAACTGAATGGAAAAGTCGCCCTAATTACTGGCTCAACTAAGGGTATCGGTCGTGGCATTGCCGAACGTTTCGCGGCCGAAGGCTGTCATGTTGGCATTTGTGCTCGCAATGATGCCGAGGTGAAGCAAGCAGTCAGCGAGCTCGAAGCCCACGGCGTTAAGGTAGCTGGAGCCGCTGTTGACGTCGCTAGTGCCGAATCGATGCAAGCTTGGGTGGACCACTGTGTCGCCACCTTAGGCGGGGTAGATATCTTTGTTTCCAACGTTTCAGCCGGCGGCGCTGATGCCTCTGAGGACGGATGGCGTGCAAACTTTGAGGTCGACATGCTCGCAACTTGGCGCGGCGTGCAGCAAGTGACACCGCACCTTGAGAAATCAGATGCAGGCAACATTGTTGTCATCTCATCGACTGCGGCACTCGAAGCCTTTGCGGGCGCTGTGCCTTACAGCGCGGTGAAAGCGGCCCTACTCAACTATGCCGGCAACCTCGCGCAGGATATGGCGCCCAAAGGTATTCGGGTGAACTCGGTAAGCCCGGGACCAGTATTCATAGACGGTGGTGCTTGGGACAACATTAAGCAGGCAATGCCCGAAGTTTATGAAGGGACAGTCGCGGCGATTCCCATGGGCCGTATGGGCAGTGCCGCAGAAGTTGCCGATGCCGTAGCCTTCCTAGCCAGCCCACGCTCAGGGTTCACCACAGGTACCAATATGGTGCTAGACGGCGGCTTTACCAAGCGTCTGCAGTTCTAGATTAGAGCTAATCTTTGCGGTGTGGGTGCAACACCACACCACTTATCCCTATTTAGGGTGCGGCCATAAGGTCATTGAGGTGCTCGTGGAACGCCTGTACACGGCGTTCTTGGTCTGGCATCCAAAAGCCCTGAAATCCCGAAGAAGCCAGGCCCGCTTGCTGGGCTCTGGCGATACTCAAATCCTGATCCGCCGTCGTGCCCAAGGTCTTTTCACCGTAAGCCACCTGTTCATGTTCGGCATCCTCCACAGGAAGATCCGGCCCACCCGCCGGAGACGGCGTCATGTCTTGCCCAGCAACACGATTGACCAGCCACCAATGGTCGAAGTAGCAGCGTCCCGCATCTTTAGCATGGGGTCGTGGCCTGAGTAACTGCACGCCATCAGGGCCCACAGTAATAACATTGTTGGGGAACAGGTTATAAATCACATAATCCGTCAGCTGATAGTTTGATCGATAGGCGTAATGGGTGAAGCCTCGGTCAATACCCCGCTCACGCTTAGACTGTTGTATTGCCAAACGCAGATCACTCCATGTCTCCCTGCCTTGATAGTCATCGCTATCAACATCCCAAGCCTGCGCCATGCTTTTTAGTGGCTCGCCAATAATTTCGGAACCGTATTGCTGTGAGGGCATAAATGCAGGAAACCATCCTCGGTTGTGGCCGCTGGGAAAAAGATCAAACTGGCAATCTTGGTAGTCTGCAGCGATATAGGGAATCAACTCTGGATGAAGCACCTTCACATGGTAAGCCTCATTAAAATTATCCGTGATGATTTTCCAATTGGCCTCTGCCTCCGCAGTGATATCCAAAACACGAACCATGTCTTCTATGCGATGGGAGTCAAGCTCTCGAGTAATCTGAGCTCCCAAAAAGGATTCTAGCGAGGCGGCCTCTAAATCAAGGTTGTACCAAATAAGACCAAAGCGTTCCTGGCACAAAACTTCTCGCAGCCGCGCTCGACCACAGGGGCTCTCGCGATAGTCCTCTTCATCAGGCACCGCAACAACAGTCCCCTCCCAATCAAATTGCCAACCGTGGTAGGGGCAATGAAATCGCTCTACCGCACCCTCGGTAGCATCGGTAATTCGCGTGCCCCGATGGGGGCAAACATTGAGAAAGGCCTTGGCACTGCCATCGAGCTGTCGCACAAGAATAACGGACTCATGACCGACCTCTGTCGTAAGGTAATCGCCAGGATCGGTCATTTGATAAGACACACCGCCGATATTCCAAACCCTGCGCCATACCTGTTCCAGCTCACGCTGCAGATAATCATTAGAGGTATAACGATCGGCGGTGATAGAGTCGCCTCTAAGCTCCGGTTCAGCTTGCTTGGGCGGTCGATCGAGCTCTTGGGGCAAAATAACGGACTCGTTAGCGGTCATAAAGGTACCTTGATAAATCCCGGGAAAATCTCAACCACCAATGTAACGATGACATCAAAAAAGACAAGTCAAAGGTAGCGACAATACCTATACACGGGACAAGCTTCCGCTGCGAGGAAAGGAGAGCCAACAGCATGGGCATTATCAATTACCACCCGGAACTCACTGCGCTAGTGGCTACCAAAGGGCACCCCTATCCTAGAGATGCCTTCAGCGAATGTCTCGATAGCCTTGCTGATATTACCTGCACGCTGGTTGAGCAGCCGGCCAGTCAAGCGTTTCTCAACCCTGATCTAGCCGCCCCCTACGATGTGCTGGTTTTTTATGACATGCCGGGCATTGATTTCAGCACCCAACCCCCAACACTCACCCCGCCTCCAAAAAGCTTGCAGGAAAATATGAATCGACTGTTAGACGCGGGTCAGGGCATGGTATTTCTTCACCACGCGCTAGCGTCTTGGCCAATGTGGCCGGAGTTTGGCGAAATCATTGGCGGACGATTTTTCTATAACCCCCAAGACTGCCGCGGTCGATCGGTACTCGATTCAGGCTATCGTCATGAGGTCAGGCACGAAATCAGCGTAGCTTCTCCGAATCACCCTATTGCCCATGGACTGCCAGACACTTTTGAATTAACCGACGAACTCTATTTATGCGAAGTTTTTGAGGACGCCATAGACCCCTTACTTCGCAGTGATCATGATTTTGTGCGTGAGAACTTTTATTCGGCGCATCATGCTGTCACTGGCAACCTGTATTGCAATGACAACTGGTACCCAGACGAGGGCTCGGCAATTCTAGGGTGGACTCGGCAGCATAAGAATAGCCGCATCGTGTATCTGCAGCCCGGCGACAACACAGCCACTTTTGGCAACGCTAATTATCGACAGCTGCTAGCAAACGCCATTCGCTGGGCCGCCCATCCCCAGTAGGTTTCTCACAAACAGTGTTGCGGAGCGCCTGGGTGGCTAGGCCTCTGCAACTGACACGAGATTCTTACCCATCGTTGTACCCGCCATCATGGTGCTATAAGCACCCCCCGCCGCGGACAAGCCCTCCGTAATATTTTCTAGCGCTTTAAGCTTGCCCGCAGACAGCCAAGATTCCAGCGCCGCAGATGCCGCCGGCAGATCGTCGAGATAGCTGTAGAGCAAGAATCCCTGCAGGTTTAACTGACGCTCCACAACTTGCCACAGGTTGTATAAGGGCGTGGGGCTCCCAGGATTGTTGTAATCAGAAATCATTCCGCAACCCACAATGCGACCACCCTGAGCCATTGCCATTAATGCAGCATCAAGCGTAGTTCCCCCCACATTGTCGAAGTAAACATTCACGCCCTCGGGGCAAGTTCGAGTCAAAGCGGCAACCAAATCGGGTTCTTTTCGATAGTTGATAACGGCGTGGGCACCCAATGTCTCTCGCACCACCTCGGCTTTCTCATCAGAACCGACAATACCCACCACACGGCAACCCTCAAGGTTCGCGATTTGACACGCCATACTGCCCGTTGCCCCGGCGGCGGCACTTACCACAACGGTGTCTCCAGGCTTCATGCGACCAATGCGATGGAGCCCAACATACGCAGTTTGTCCCGAGCCACCCAGTGCCCCGGCATACCAACTTAGGGGCAGCGTTGGGTTGGGGCTAAGTTTTCGAAGCAGAACCGTATTCGCATCACTGAGGGAATAGTCTTCCCAATGATGCAAACCAAAAACAAGGTCTCCAGGTTCAAAGCCCGCCAAGTGCGAAGTTTCAACACGTGCAATTGAGGGTCCCCGTATCGCGCCTCCCAAAGCTATGGGCTCGAAGTAGTTGGCTGTGCCGTCTAACCAACTGCGAATCGCGGCCTCTAACGAAAGGTAAAGATTACGCACGACCATCTGTCCAGGGCCGGCTTTCG
>QXYP01000350.1 GCA_009886815.1 Halieaceae bacterium | reverse complement strand
TTTCTTATACGCTTTTTCGGCCTCATTACGATCTTTATTCGTCACGGTAAATCGATCGTTTTCACTGTAGAGATCTTCGAGGTCTTGAAAGCGCGTCTCGCGAGGGACCCGTCCCTCGTCTCGATTACGCAGCACCGACATCGACTCAGGATTATCCTGCGCAGCCTCGAGCCGATCTATTGGTGCGTCAATATCGGGGTCGCCAGATTTCAGTCGGTAAACCCGGATATCGCTAAGGGCTACATCGACATGATCTGTTCCGTAGAACCAAGCCCGCCAAAACCAGTCTAGATCAACGCCGGAGGCGTCCTCCATGGTGCGAAAGAAGTCTGCGGGGGTTGGGCGCTTGAACTTCCAGCGCCGGGAATACTCCCTAAAAGCAAAATCAAAGAGCTCGCGGCCCATCACAGTTTCTCTCAGCACCGTAAGCGCCGCGGCTGGCTTCACGTAGGCGTTAGGGCCGAACTGTAAAATAGAGTCTGACTGGGTCATGATCGGAACTTGATTTTTTGACGTCATATAACCGGGAATGTAGTCAAGAATATTGGTGTCATCTCTGAAAGCCGGGTAATCCTCCTCCCACTCGAGCTCAGCCATATACTCTAAAAATGTATTCAAGCCCTCGTCCATCCAGGTCCACTGCCGCTCATCAGAATTCACAATCATGGGAAAATAGATGTGCCCTATTTCATGAATGATCACACCGATCAGCCCGTATTTAACACGACGCGAATACGCGCGCGCCTCGTGGGCTAGCGTCTCTGCTGACTCCGGATTCTCGGGTTTCGCCCGGGGAGGGTCGGGTCGATATCCGTTAAAAGTAATCATGGGATATTCCATCCCGCCACTTTCCCAGGTGTTTACCGACTGAGCGGTGGGATAGGGGTAATCAAAGGAAAAACGACTGTAAACGTCCAGTGTATGAACCACTGCCTGAGTCGAATACTTAGACCAGACCGGCTCAGCCTCATTGGGATAAAAAGACATCGCCAGTACCGACGCATATTGGGCGCCAGGTTGCTCGTGAATCATAGCGTCCCAGATAAACTTGGCGGAACTTGCCCAAGCGAAATCTCGAACATTCTCAGCCTTGTAGACCCACGTTTTTTCCCCGGTGGGCTGCGTCTTTTCATTTGCCAGAGCTTCCTCTGGCGTCACGATAAACTGCGACTTAACACTATCAACAGCCTCAAGCCGGTTGCGTTGCTCGGGGGACAGCACCGCCTCTGGATTAGCAAGAACACCGGTTGCCGATACGATGTGATTGTCTGGAACCGTGAGCGCCACTTGGTAGTTGCCGAACTCAAGGGTGAATTCACCCCGTCCTAAAAAAGCCTTATTTTGCCAGCCCGCGTAGTCGGTGTAAGCCGCCAGTCGCGGAAACCACTGCGCTAAAAAGAACAGTTGGGTATTGGTCTCCTCAAAATACTCGTAACCGCCCCGACTGCCGACGGCAACCTCCTCAAGAACATTGAATCGCCAGTCGATAGTAAATTCGATGCGCTCGCCGGGGAGCAGCGGGGTGTTCAAATCAAGACGGGCCATAGTGTCAACAAGCACGGCCTGCATTGGCTGGCCGTCGAGATCTTGGAAAAGTAAACCTTCATAACCATACTGGTGGTCCGCATAGGACTGTTGCTCCCGGAGCGCTCCGTAACTCACCTGGTCTTCTGCTACCGTGCGTGACCGCTGATCAAGGGAGTCGCTGCGAAACCGATTTTGATCTAACTGCAACCAGAGATACGTCAAAACATCGGGGCTGTTGTTGGTATACCCCACCACCGCAGAGGCCGTAATTTGGCGAGCGGGCGCATCGAGTGCAGCGGTAATGTCGTAATCTACCCGCTGCTGCCAATAGGCGTGACCCGGCGCCCCCGATGCTGTGCGATAGCTATTGGCATCGGGTAATTCCTGACCCAATTGGGCGAATGCAACGCGGCCACTTCCGACGTCATCAGCAGCATCATCGGCGACACTAAATGCAGCGAGTCCGATACAAACAAAAAACAGTAGGCACCGCCGCGCGATGAAATAAATGCATAGAGACTTTTGGCACATGTCGCTGAATACTCGCTGTCTAAGGCTTCGAATGAAAGTGGGCAGCGTGAATTGGAATACGCCTGCTGCGCACTCAGGAAAACTTGACGCTAAAGCTCGTTTTCCAAAGGTAATATCCTAATTATGCGCCAGAGCAGCCTGTCCCACCAACTACTCCCAGGGTCGCGGCTAAACTGCTCCGCTTCCCCTTCTGACTCGCCGGTCCAAACCAGCGAATCTTTCTCATCAAGGGACAACCGCCAGGCCGCCTCCGGGGAAAAGTCGCGTTCCATTTCTTGCAGTACACTCGCAGCGAAACCGGCATCTTCTACCACCAATGCAATTTCTGAATTCCAAACTCTGGAACGTGGATCCATATTGTAAGAGCCAATCACACTGAGACGGTCGTCCACCACCATGGCCTTGGTATGCAAGCCCGCGTGGGCATCCTCACCCACCCGATCGAGATAAGCCGCCAGAGAGCCCGTGCCCTTAACTTCATACAATTCAATATTTGCGGTCAACAATTGCTGTCGATACTTCGCGTAATAGGCATGTACAGAACCGTGATTGGTAGACGCCGCAGAGTTAGTCAGAATGCGAATATCGACCCCTGACTGACTGAGGCCCTGCAAATTTCCCAACATGGGTCCATTGGGAATGAGGTAAGCGGTTTGGATAACTGCCCTGTTTGACGGGGTTAATTCGGGGTCTTCTGTAAATGCCGTAAACGCCGAATCAGGATAATCACTGCCGCGGTCTGGGCGATCAACCACAATCCGAGCTGTTGTCCACAGTAAATCCTTGGAAAGTTCGTCCAAAAAAGACTGTGCAGTCATCGAAGTAGACCCCTCCTCATCGGGGGAGCGCACCCGCTCCCTAGCCGCTGACAACCTCTCACGTTGCGTTTGGTCTATTGCTTTCAACCCGCGCTGACTCAACGCCTCTACGGGAATTGCAAATTCCGAATTCCAGAAAAGATCAAAAGCCGCCCCCGCCTCCTGAGCCACCGCCCCCACGGCAATCGCGTCCATATCTTGAAAATTAAAACTGGGATTACGGCCGAAGTATTCATCGCCAATATTGCGCCCTCCCAACACCGCTGCAGCACCATCAACAAGAAAGATCTTGTTGTGCATGCGGTAGTTCAGCGTCGACTTATTGAGCGCATAATTGGGCATCCTCGCGGCACCCCTATTACCCATGGGATTAAACAGCCTAACCTGAACGTTGGGGTGTGAGTTGAGTGTCTGATAGGCCGAGTCTCTACCCGAGTGATAAATATCATCCAGCAAAATACGCACCCGCACACCGCGATCACCAGCCGCTAATACTTCATGACTCAAACTCAGACCACTGTCATCGCCCTGCCAAAGATAATATTGTAAATCGAGCGTGGCCTGCGCCAGCTCGGCTAAGTGCAGTCTCGACTGTAAGGCCTCTTCCGGATCCGCCAGTAAAGCCACCCCCGAACCCGTCTTAGATTGAGATAACGTCACCAGTGGCGATGCCGCGGGCTTTATTTCATCAAAATAGCTCAGGGGCTTGTCGGGTAATGAGGGCGCCGTCGAACAGCCCGCAATAAAACACGCAAGCAAAGCCCCACAGAACAATCGAGACAGTACGGCAGCGGCTCCCTTGCTATCTGCGCTTACCCGGCCCCATCGAAATGGCGGTAACCCTGTGCCTAATAGACAAACCTGTCTGTAGAAGCTAGTAACAATCACTAGGATTCAGCGAGGGCGGTCAGGGCAGCACCGGTCAGCCGATAGCCCACCCATTCGGATTGAGGCTCAGCGCCCAAGGATTCGTAAAAATCGATAGCAGGTTTGTTCCAATCCAGAACATTCCACTCAAATCGAGCGCAGTCATGCTGAAGGGCGACTTGAGCAAGGTGGCTAAGCAGCGCCTTCCCGGCGCCACAGCCCCGGTGTTGGGGCGAGACATAAAGGTCCTCGAGAAAGAGCCCGTGACGCCCTGTCCAAGTCGAGAAATTAAAGAAATAAAGCACGAAACCTATGGCCTCACCATCACGCCGGCAAATATCAGCCCACACTCTGGGAGCGGCTCCAAAAAGCGCCTTACTTAAATCGTCTTCGGTCGCATGCACCAAGTCGATAGCGTTTTCATATTCCGCCAACTCTCGAATAAAACGAATGATGATCGTAATATCCTCGGGTATAGCGCGCAAAATTTCGAAATCTGACTTCATTTTTGCTCCAACACTTTCCAGCAGGCCTCAGGGCTCAAACACATACAAGCGTCTTATGGGGATCGACATCACTTTGACGAGCCATCACGAGTACTATTAGCGAGCATGACCCAGTCGCAATGGGGTTTTAACGATCGCGTAGCCAGATAATCGCCCCACATAGGCTACCTCAGCCTAAAAGGGTTTGCTATTCGCGGTCGGCCTGTTTTGATAGGTGTCGTATTCGCATCACGCAAGAGAGCCTTTGTTATGACCAGCCCGCAAACCTGCTCGGAGCTTCTTGTTAATCTTGAACCGCTTCTATGCCCTGAGATCTTTATTTTTGAACGCATGAGTGATGAGTCACCACCGACGTTAGACAGGGAAGACCTGTTCGCGCTCATTCGGGAATCCGAGGGCATTACCGTTATCAGAGCGGTGGCCCCAGAGAAAGAGCCTCAGACCGAAAGCCTGCAACAATTCGCGAAGATTACCCTACAGGTTTTTTCAGACCTTGATGCAGTAGGGCTGACTGCCGCCGTCGCTAGGGCGCTAACAGACATCAATATGTGCGCCAACGTTGTCGCCGCAGCGCTTCACGATCATATTTTTGTGCCCTATGCGCGTCGGCTAGAGGCTCTAGAATGTTTGCAAGCGTTGTCGGCTTCAGCGCAGGCACAGAGCCATAACGAGTAAGCCTCAGTCAGGGTACAACGCCATAGTACAAAGGAAAGTCGATTACGCTTCTTGAAATGACTCACGGCCAGCTTGTCACACCCTGAATGTAGCCCCCGACTTTAGTCACAAGCCCACCACTGGCGATTTCCGCACTCGGACTATGGCATGTGGGTAAATCCGAGGCCTATAATGTGATCTACCGCACGTTGTCAGGTCGCCAAAGGATAAAACGACCTCCC
>QXYP01000035.1 GCA_009886815.1 Halieaceae bacterium | reverse complement strand
CTGCCGATGTGCTGCTACCGGTCATGCTTTTTAAGTTGCCCAGCTTTTTTGAACTGATTCTGCCCCTTGCGCTCTTTATCGGGATCCTTCTCTCTGTTGGACGCATGTATGCAGAGAGTGAAATGGTGGTTCTAAAAGCTTGCGGGATCACGCCAACGCGATTGGCCAGTTATTTGCTGGTGCCGGGCCTATTTATCATGTGCCTGGTCGCGTTTTTAACACTGTATTTAGGGCCCGAGGGTTCAGCACGGGCCCAACGTTTATTAGACAACCCTCGTAATGCCGAAGGTCTACAGCTGATGGCTCCAGGACGTTTTAAATCACAGCGCGGGGGAGAGTTGGTCACTTACACAGAGCATATTGATAAAAATGGGGTTATGCACAATGTGTTCGTTGTCGAAGAGCAGTCTGGTACTGATGCCACCCAAGTCACTTTAGCTAAGGAAGCAGAAGTCATTACCGATGTCGCTACTAACAGGCGCTATCTTGAACTGCGCGGTGGTACTCGCTATAGCGGTGTACCCGGTGATTCGACTTACGAGGCCGTAGGGTTTCAGCGGTTTGGGGAGCTGATTCCCGAAAAACGCGATAGCTTGCGGGCCTCAACACGTATCGATGCAACGCCCACCTTTGAGTTGATAAGCAGTGAGAACCCCAGAAAGCGCGCCACACTTTGGTGGCGCCTATCCCTTCCGTTTTTGGTGCCTGTCAGCGTAATCATTGCGTTGGCGCTGAGTAAAACTGACTCAAGAAGAGGTCGATACGCGCGGCTAGGACCGGCATTGGGGCTATTTTTGCTCTACTTCTTGGCGCTTACACAAGCGCGGTCTTTGATGGAGTCGGGTGGCGGTAGCGCAACGATGCTTGGGGCACACCTGATATTTTTGGTGTTGGCCGTCTCCCTGCTTTACTGGGAGTCACTATCGCTAGGGCTTTTTAGGAAAAAACATGGGTCGGTTTGATCGTTATTTAGCCGGGAGTGTTTTGGGCGCCACATTGGGCGTTCTGGCAGTGCTCGTGGGGCTCGATGCCTTGAGTTCAATCATCGATGAGCTCGACGATGTGTCTGGGGAGTACGGTTTTACGGAGGCGCTTATTTATGTTGCCTTTACTTTGCCGCGACGCCTGCACGAGTATGTTCCTTTCGCCGCACTGATTGGAGCACTGGTGGGACTGGGCCGCCTTGCGGCCACCAGTGAACTTACTGTGGCGAGAGCAGCGGGGCGGTCATTACTCCAACTGGCTGTTGCTACGCTCAGGCCGGCACTGCTACTTGCTGTTATTGGGTTTTTAATAGGCGAGTTTGTATCCCCCTCTGCAGAACAATACGCCGTCAGTCATAAGGCCCTAGCGCAAGGGTCGCAAAGCAGCTTCACGGGTCGTGGTGGTGTTTGGAACCGTGATGGAAATACTTTCATTCATGTGTCAGCAGTGGAGCGGGGCGGCATAATTCATGGGGTACAACTTCTCACTTTCGATGAGGAGCGCCGGCTGACGCAAAGTTTACGCGCAGAGCGGGGCACTTATCAGGGGGGACAATGGCTCCTTGAGAAAATATCCCGAACTGAACTCACTCAAGATCAGGCAGTCACAGACACATTAACGAAGCAGCTCTGGAAGACTGAGGTAACGCCTCAACTCTTAGCATTAGAAGCGGTTGCATTAGACAGCTTACCTACATTTGAACTTTGGCCGTACGCCCAGTACTTGCAGAAACAAGGCCTTATGTACCGAGATGTTGAGCTCGCATTCTGGCGCAAAGTTTTGCAGCCCTTCGCCGTAGCGGGCCTAGTGCTTGTTGCGATGTCTTTTATCTTTGGCCCTTTAAGGGAGGGGAGCCTCGGTGCGCGTATTTTTACTGGCGTCATTATTGGGGTGGTATTTCGCATTTCACAGGATTTCTTCGGCCCCGCAAGCCTCATTTTTGGATTTCCCGCAATTCTTGCGGCAGTGACGCCCATTTGTGTGTGTTGGATCGCCGGCGGGTGGTTATTGACCCGAGATAGTTGAAGCCACTGACTTGGCGAGAAATTTTCAGCTATTTTTTTTGGGCAGAACTTCCAAGTGTGTCTTCGAAATTAAGTCATGCCAAGAGCGATTTTGCGGATGAAAAAAAATCCACCAGTACCCAAGACCCAAGGCCAATGCGCTCAAGCACGCTGCCGCACAACGAATATAGCCTTGCTTAACGCCTATGGGATGGCCAAGGTCATCAACCAGTTTTAGTCGCCACGCCTGCATACCCAGCGTTTGGCCACTCTTGTACCAGAAACCGACGAAGAAAGTTGTGATCACAACGAGTGAAGTTGCCTGTATAAGCCAGCTGGGAACTGCAGGGTTCGCCACGGAATCTGTTGGGCCAAACACCGTCACAAGCACAAAAGCGTTAGCCATGAGCAGCGGTGCTATCAGGAACAGGTCATAGATGACAGCTAATAGCTGCCGCCATGCGCTTAACGTTGATAGATGTGCCACTCAACCTTCCTTGGTGGGCCTCAACTGCAGATGATCAGTTTTGGGGTTAAGGGGCTGCTTTACTGGCTTAATGGTAGGAATCAGTTCACCCGCAGGCGCCAGATCAAACGTGCCAACCGGGCCAGAGGGCGTATTGTCTGTGTTGGGCGCAAGTAATAGTTCCCCTGCCGGAGCCATTTCGAGAGGAACCTGTACGTCAACGGTATAAGGTTTATCGTTAGGCCGGGCTGAAACTCGGTCTATGGGTTCGTAATCTACGGGTGTATCAAAGGTCTGCGTAGGACTATTCTGAATCAATTCAGAGGGCATGGTGGGCGCTTTTGACTCAAAAACAGCTTTTTCCTGCGCTGAACCTTCCAAGGCTGAAGGATCCATCGCTCGATTTACACTAGCGGTTGCCGTATGCCTCTCCACCGCAACCTGAAGTCCAGCCTCGGTGAGGATTTTTCGAAACTGGAGTGCAGAGGCCTTGTTGCAGCCTTTTTTCACGCGGCGTCGGGTTCCGTTAAGCAGCTGATCAGCCATACCCGTTTCTAAATGAAATATATCAGCTAATTTGGCAACAGCATCTCCACGCCGACATCCTGGGAGAATGTCTCCGGTAAGATAGATGTCGAAATTGGATTCCATGGGCCAGTTTGTCGCCTGTTGTTTAAATTAATTTACATAAGTTTACAAAAAGTCTAATGGTGCGCCAACTTGCGTTACTATGCAATTAGATAGATTCTTATACACCGTGCTTAATTAACAATAGGAAAACTCATTGCATGACAGTGCAGGAAACCATAAAGCAGCGCCTCAGCGATAGCTTAACACCCCTGCAGCTTGAGGTGACCAACGAAAGCTTCATGCACAATGTACCGGCAGGGTCTGAGACACACTTTAAGGTGACTGCCGTAAGCCAACAATTTGATGGCTTGAGAAAAGTGCGACGACACCAGCTTGTCTATGGGTTTTTGAGTGATCTCTTGGCGGGACCAGTACACGCGCTTGCATTACACCTCTTTACACCAGACGAATGGCAAGCTGGCGTGGGAGCGCCAGATTCGCCTAAGTGTCATGGCGGAGAAAGCTGATATTTAAGCCTAGTTAGCGGGACGAACCAAACGCCGCCTTCGGAAGACTTCGCCGAAATAATGCCAATGAGCTTAGGTTTTCCCTGATGAATACCAATCACAGCGCCCCCA
>QXYP01000349.1 GCA_009886815.1 Halieaceae bacterium | reverse complement strand
GCTTCCTGCGCTGCCGGCGCTCGCCAGGGTTTTGTGGCATGGCGATGGCAATTTGCTCGAATTGCTGCCCGGTGCAGCCTATAGATTTGATTTTGGTGACTTGGGTTACTCCCGGCGCTCGACAGTGCTGTTTAACCAGCCGGAATTGGTGCGAGAGATTTTGCGGGATGACGGCAGCCGGTTCCCGAAAAGTGATTTGATGGTTAATGCCCTTGAGCCGCTGATTGGTCAGTCGATTTTTGTGACTGATGGTGCACGTTGGAAGCGTCAGCGGGGCATGATAGACCCCGCATTTTCTCAGCTGCGGGTAAGCCACGCCTTTGATGCCATGCAGTCTGCTGTTCTCGATCATTTGGATGTCTTGGACGGTCATGCCAAAAGTGGGGACAGTTTTTCCCTCGATATGGCCATGAGCCATTTGACGGCAGATGTCATTTGCCGAACGATATTCTCGACGCCGTTGGCCGCGGGCGTCTCCAGCGATGTTTTTGAAGACTTTACAGAATTCGAGCAGTCGGTAGCGCAGGTCGATATCTTTCGTCTTATTTTCCAAAAAGCCTGGGCAAAGATGCCACAGCCCCCGGGGGTATTGGCCGCTTGCCAGCGTATCCGAGGACACTTGGGTGATTTGCTGGATCCGCATTTGGAAAATCCCAGCGCCTTCAATGATATTGCAAGTGATGTGATTGCAGCCAAAGATACGGATACGGGGAAAGCGTTCACGCGAGAGGAGCTGATCGATCAGTTGGGCGTGTTTTTTCTGGCGGGACATGAGACCTCCGCCAGCGCCTTGACCTGGGTTTTTTACCTGTTGGCTGAACAGCCAGCCTTGGTCCTGCGACTGCGTAACGAGCTTGAACAAGTGGTCGGGTCGGGTCCCATTCATTTTAATCACGTGAAACAACTGCCGCTGGTTCGGGCCGTGTTCAGGGAGACCCTCCGGCTCTATCCGCCGATAACCTTTATCCCCCGTGTTGCACTTGAGGATTGTCAAATTGGCTCGAGGAAACTGAAGCGCGGGGCGCTGGTGATGGTCTCGCCATGGACCATTCACAGGCACCAGAGTTATTGGCAGGACCCCAACGCCTTCATACCCGATCGCTTTCTCATCGAGGGCGGAAGTTCTATACAAGACGGCGCGTATATTCCCTTTGGGGTTGGTCCACACACGTGTATTGGTGCGGGCTTTGCTCAGGCTGAGGCGGTTTTGATTATTGCGGAACTGGTACGTCGCTTCGATTTTAGTCGTGCCGACAGTCAGCCTGCACGGCCCGCTGCGCGATTGACGACACGGCCAGCTCAGCAAATTAAACTTCATTGTCGGCGCCTGAGGGGTCTTGAGTAGTCGTCGCAGACCACAGCGGCGCAATATCGCGCTGGCAAGCCTCTCCCAAAGATATTCCCTCAAGAAGCGCCGGTTTCAAAATGGGCCACGAAAGCGGGGTCATTAATAAAAAGGGCAGGGGGTCACGCCAGGACCAGACCACGTCAGAAACGGCCCAGCATAATTTTAATCGACGCCAGAATTCTTTTAAATCACCCGCGAAAAGTGCTGAATACGCCTCGGTCAGGGTGCTGTAGCGCCACTGCCAGGCCGCGTTTTTATGGGTGACAAGCGCTGCCTTGTCATTAGTAATCAGTGCAGCGCCTAGGCTGTCCGCGGTAAAAAAATGCACGCCACTGGTTAGCCGCGGGTTGCATTCAATAGCGTGCGGAATGCCCGAGGCATCGACAATAAAATCAAAGGCGACGAAGCCGCTGTAATTAAAGTCTGCGACAAAGCGCTGTATCCATTCGTTGACTTTATCGACTAAGTTGTCTTCGAGGCGCTCAAAGCAGATCGCGACAGTACCGGCAAACACTGAGCCTTTGTAAACTGTTGTGGCTTGAAGTTCTCCGGCCTTGATCATGGATAGACTACTAATCACATCGCCCTGAATCGCTTGCTGAACGAGCAATCCTGGGCTTTGGTGGGTCAGCGCGTCTCCGGCACGATGAAATTCTACGTCAATGCCGGAGCAGCCATTGATCGGCTTAGTCACATAGTCAAAGGTTTCAGCTATGTTGGCCGCCAAAGGAGAATTCGCAAGTGCTGAGCGTGGAACTGTTAGCGATTTTTGGGTCGCGGCATCGATAAATTCGGCTTTATCTGCGAGGGTTCGATATAGCGTTATCTCAGGACCAAATAGTGTTACCTGAGGTGGTAAGTATGGGCGTATGGCCAGAACATAGTGTGACTCCTCTGATATAGGCACGACCAGATCTACCCGCTCCTTTCTGATCAGGCTGAGTAGCGCCTCCTGATAGGCCCCGGGGTTTTTATTGGGGGCCGGTAGTCGAAAGGATTGATCGACATCCCTAGATACGCGACTGACATGCCAGGCAAAAGGTTCAGCGATAATGACGCGATAACCCTGTGTGCGAAGCGCTCGTGCAATAGCCAACGCTTTTGGAAGTCTCCCCAGAGTTAACAGTGCTGTGGGCAAAATCTTCCCCTTGGCCTAAGTTGGGCTGCAGGCAACATTATTTTCGGTTGCAGACCTGCTGCGCTGACTTGTCTGTTGATTTCAATGCACGCCATGTCTCGTTCGCCAATACCTCTCAATGTTGAAAAGATGACATATTTGAGAGTTGAACTGAAGTGACGTGGAGCAGATGACGCCGAAGGCGGTGACTTAATCTTAGGGGTAAGGGTTTTCTGCAGCCCACCGCGTTACCCCGAGTAGGAACTGCGATCCTCTTCAGTTGAACTCCCAATGGCGCTGCTCAGGTCATGCAAAATCAAGTAGAGCGCGGGTATCAGTAACAGCGTCACCGCTGTGGCGAAAATCACGCCAAATCCTAAAGATACCGCTAGCGGCACGAACGGTGCTGTTGCGTAGTCAGAGTTAAGCATCAGCGGTAGAAGTCCCATGAAGGTCGTGATTGAGGTAAGGAAAATAGGTCTGAATCGCGAAACCCCGGCCAAGGTAATGGCCTCTGCAACACTGAGTTCCAGTTGCAAACGGCGTTTATTAATGAAATCTACAAGCACCAGACTGGCGTTGATCACCACACCTGAGAGCGCAACAAAGCCCAGTATTGAGAAGAAGACCAGGTCATACCCCAGTATGAAGTGCCCTAGAATCGCGCCAATAAAGCCGAAAGGGATGCTAGCCATAACGATGAGAGGTTGTAGGTAGGATTTGAGCGGTACAGCGAGCAGCGTATAAATGATGATCAATGCCAGAACGCTGTTGCGAGCTAGGCCGTTTAGGGCGCTGGCTCGCTCTTCTGCCTCACCGGCTAGTGAGAACGTTGTGCCTGGATATTCGGCTTCAAGACGAGGGATATGCTCGCTCTCAATCAACCGCAGTATGGCCTCTGGCGCAATTCGTGAGCGGTCAGCATAGGCAGTGACATTAATCGTGCGCTGGCCGTCCACGCGACGAATGGGCGCATTGCCTGCACTGAGCTGGGTGGTTGCGACACTTTCGATAGGCATTTCTGCGCCATTGGGCAAACGTATGTGCATCTGGCTGTAGTCATCGAGTGAGCGTCTATCTGATTTGGGGTATCGAACCATAATCCTCATATCGTCTCGCCCACGCTGCACTCGCTGGGCTTCTGCGCCGTAAAACGCATGCCTTACCTGGGTGCCTAGCTCAGCTTGTGTGAGGCCCAGTGATTCCGCCTCTGGTCGCACACGCAGCACCAACTCCTGCTTTCCCGAGCGATAAGTATCAGTAATATCGTAAATCGCATCGAAACTTGAGAGTGCTTCAGTCAAAGCTGAGGCAGCGCCACTCATCACATTGAGATCTTTGCCGCGAATCTGAATGTTAATGTCCTCTCCCAGCGAAACAGCCGAAGCCGTAAAGCTTTTTTCAATAACATCAGGAATATCTGAGGTCAGTTCTCGCCAACGTTTTGCCGCCTCTTTGGGCGTCATACCACCGCGTTCATCATGCGGGCGCAATGTGATCGACATCTCTGCAACATGACTGCCAGACTCATCACTTTCAGAAATCGTGCTCTTGTTAATGGGCAGGCCCAGAGTTTTAAATTGACTGATAACTGCGGAGGTTCCCTCGGGCAGATCTTGATCGAGTTCCGCTACGAGTTGATCTGCAGAGGTTTGAATGACCTCCAAAGCGAGCTCTGTTCGTTCGATGGGATACCCTTCGGGTAGCTCAATGCTGGCATAAATTATGTTCCCTGACACCGTTGGGAAAAACTGAAAGATGATTCGGCCACTGGCGAGTAAGCCGACGATAATGATGAGCGCGGCTACAGCAAAACCCACAGTGGCATAACGGTGCTGCAAGACAAAACGAAGTGCTCGCTGATAGCGTTGCTGGGCAAAACTTTCCAGACGGTCCGATACTTTTCCTTGAAAGTTCTCCCAGCGTTTTCCCACAGCAGTTTGTCCTCGCTTTTTACTGCGGTGGGCTAAGTGTGCCGGCAGCACTAACTGTGATTCGATCAGGCTAAATATCAGGCACAAAATCACGGTCCAGCCAATGGCCCCGAAAAAACTGCCTAAGACGCTGTCGACAGTCACTATCGGTATGAACGCCGCCATGGTTGTTAGCACGCCAAAGAATACCGGGATTGCCACTTCCGTCGTGCCATTGACAGCCGCTTCCTGGCTGTCAGAGGTAAAGCCTTCATGGGTATGTATGCGTTCTCCCACCACAATGGCGTCGTCGACTAAAATGCCCAGAGACAATAAAAAACCCATCAGAGACAGGGTGCTGATGCCTAGGTCAGCAGAGGGGAAAAAGGCGATCGCTCCCAGGATCGAAACGGGGATGCCGGCGGTTACCCACAGCGCAAGCCGCAAACGCAAAAAAAGTGCCAGACATAGAATTACCAGCAACAAGCCGCCGGTTGCGTTACTGATGAGTGTCGATAGTCTGGCGACCAACTCATCGGCTTCGTTACTCCATATGCGTAATTCAATTCCTGGAGGGAGGCTTCGTTGCTTTACCTCTAGAAATTCTGCGAGATCTCGGGCCATTGCCAGCGTGTTGTCTTTCCCAAGGCGCCACACTTTGAGCATTTGTGTGGGGCGCCCGTCAAGTTTGGCAGCGAGGTCCTGCTGCTCAAAGCCGTCACGAATCTCGGCAATGTCTCTCAAGAGTATTCGCGTACCGTTTGAGTGAGTAATGACGGGTATATCTTCTAGCTCGAGCCCTGAATAACGCTGTGCAGTGCCTCTTAAGCGGATCTCTCCTGAGTCACTCTTTATCGAACCGCCCGGTATATCAACACTGCTGCGGCGTATGGCCTCAGCGACTTGGCCCAGTGTTAAGCCATAAAGTCGTAGTGTGTGCTCAGGAATTTCCACCGAGATTTCGTCGGGACGTACGTACATTGTGTCGACCAGGCTCACTGATGGAATTTCCAGCATTTCTTCGCGCAAGGACTCGGAGAGGTTTTTCAATGATCGTTCGTCGGTATCGCCCGAAACAGCGATATACATCA
>QXYP01000348.1 GCA_009886815.1 Halieaceae bacterium | reverse complement strand
CGTCAGAACTTGAGCGCTATTTAAGGCGTTTTGGTGATTTGCAGTGCTACTCAAGGTACCTCTCTGGACCTGACAGCAATATGTCGCTGAGCCGTTGGCTTTGTATTGATGTGGTTGAATGCTACCCTAAGTGAGCGTAATTAGCCGGCTGGCATTGATAATTTTGAGCGCTTTAACTTCCTATAAAAAATTGCTGGAACTGATTGGCCTTCTTAGCGTCATGGTCTTGAGTTACGTGCCCCCGGTTCTGGGTCAGGGTCAGCTCTTTCACTCTTTGCTGGAGTCCGTAGCGGCATCTCGTATCCTCCCGGAAGCGACCAACCCCGATCTGTTTACAGAAGCTTTCGGCTGCGGTTCTGCGGGGGCTACATTATCGGCAAATGTAGCGCCTGAGAGTTATACGCTTTTTGAATCGGGACCTGTCAGGCCTATAGCCTTATCGCCCGATGGTCAGCGTCTTGCTGTGACGAATATTCCCGCAAACTGCCTCGAGATTTACGGTGTCGACAACGATCGGTTCAGCCTTGAGGCGACAGTGATGGTTGGCATGGAGCCCGTAGCCGTCGCGTTTAAGGACAATGATGAGATCTGGGTGGTTAATCATCTTAGTGACTCTATCAGTATTGTCACTTTGTCAGGATTGCCCCGTGTTGTAGAAACGTTGCAGGTGGGTGATGAACCACGTGATATTGTTTTCGCCGGCAAAGACCCGCAGCGGGCATTCATTACTGCGGCCTTTCGTGGACAAAACCATCCTGAGTTCTCTGTCGATGCTTTGTTGCAACCGGGACTGGGGCGCGCAGACGTTTGGGTGATGGAGGCTAGTGACGCCTCGGGAGCCGATCGCCTAGTCACTATCGTGAATCTTTTTTCCGATACGCCAAGAGCATTGGCTGTTAGCCCCAATGGCGAAAGAGTTTATGCCGCAGCCTTTATGTCAGGCAATCAAACGACATCGTTATCGGCGGAGGTTGTAGCAGGGGTCAAACCCTTGCCAACCGAAAATCATCAGGGAGAATCTGAGCCAGAGACGGCCTTAATTGTTCAAAAGCGTGACAACCGATGGGTTGATGAGCGCGAGACAGACTGGAGTGCCAGCGTCATGCTGGATCTGCCGGATAATGATGTTTTTCTCATTGATGCCACTGCAGCGCAGCCGACTGTAATTAAAGAAATCAGTGGTGTGGGCACCACGTTGTTTAATATGGCAGTCAATCCGATTACTGGCGTCGTGTATGTCAGTGCGCTGGATGCACTGAATCACGTGCGTTTTGAAGGACCGGGCGAGACGACAACGACCGTTAGGGGTCATATTGCTGAGAGCAGTATTTCTGTGCTCCATGGCGGTGGCTCGACAGTATTGAAAAATCACCTGAACCCACATATTGATTTCGAAGTGCCAGAAAAAGCTGCTTACAGTGCGGATCTTGTTGCAAGAACTCTCTCCCAGCCAACCGCACTCACAGTGGATCCATCCGGAACATGGCTTTATGTCGCGGCCTTGGGCTCGGAAAAGATCGCGCGCATACCGGTAAGTCAGTTGGAGCAGGGACAGTATCAGCCTAATGCTAATGATCACTTCGAGGTGCCGGGCGGTGGCCCCTCGGGGCTAGCATTAACTGCAGCAGGTGATCGGTTATTTGTTTATAGCCGTTTTAGTAATTCGTTGTCTTTGCTGGATACAGCGGATGGTCGTGTGTTGGCCAATGTAAATTTATTTTCACCCGAATCCGATACGATTATCGCGGGCAGAAAGTTTCTCTACGATGGTCGAGAGAGTTCGGCTAACGGTACAAGCGCCTGTTCTAGTTGCCATATCTACGGTGATATGGACCAGCTTGCTTGGGATCTCGGCAATCCCGACGGTGATCTTCAGCCCAACCGAAATAGATACGTTGCCAATTCTCCGAGAACCACTTTACTGTTCCACCCGATGAAAGGTCCCATGACTACGCAGACGCTTAGAGGCATTGCTGATAGTGGTCCTCAGCACTGGCGTGGTGATCGTATGGGACGTAACCGGGAGACGGTCAATGGGGTGCTAGAGTCCTTGGAGGCGGCGGCTTTTAAAGAGTTTAATCCGGCGTTTGTCGAATTATTGGGTCGGACAGAAGAGTTATCTGGGCCGCAAATGCAAGCCTTTACAGATTTTGCTTTAGCGCTTACACCACCGCCCAATCCGATTAGGCGTCTCGATAATAGCCTTACGGACAGCCAGGCGAATGGCCTTAATATTTATTTTACAGTGAACAATATAACGGGCCTGGGTAGCTGTAATCACTGCCATACTCTTGAGCCCGAAGCCAATAAGTTTGGTACCGGTGGGCTCATGACCTTTGAGGGCGCTGGGGTTGATGAAAACTTCAAAGTTCCCCATTTTCGTAATGCCTACGCAAAAGTGGGTATGTTTGGTACCAGCGGTCGCCTAAATCAGAACGGCCATGCGGGAGATCAAATTAAGGGCTTTGGTTACCTTCATGACGGCAGCACAGCGTCTTTGACGGATTTTTTTGCTTCACCAACCTTTGTTTTTCCAGAGCCCCGTGCCGAAACAGAGTCGGACGTCATTAATTTTGTTATGGCAGCAGACAGTAACTTAGCACCAGTTGTTGGGCAGCAAGTCACCATAACCTCGAAGAGTTCGGCAGCTGATATTCAACGGCTGGCGTTACTGGAAGCCCGGTCGGTTATTGAAGAGCCTAGGCCAGAATGCGATTTAATGGCGCGAGGGGTGCTGGAGTCTCAGCGGATTTCTGTGTTGATGAGTGCGACCGGCGATTACTTGGACGCTAATGACGTAAAATATTTGCCTGAGGCGCTTCTTGCGCAGGCTCGCTCACCAGATAACGCTCTGACCTACACGTGTTTGCCGCCAAACAATGGATCACGAATTGCCCTCGATACGCCGTGAGTAGCAGCAGAAATTTGTTTTAAGGCTCCCCCATAGTCTTGTTGTTATGAACCTAAAAATTTCCTCATGAGTGTAAAGCCTGCAGCAAAAAGTACG
>QXYP01000347.1:4715-6485 GCA_009886815.1 Halieaceae bacterium | reverse complement strand
CAATCTTGTGTTGCTGAACTGTAAACGTTCCTAGAGCCAATGCCTTCCATGAAGCCCTGGGCAAAAATAGGATGTAGCAAACTGAAACCCGCCGCCGTCCCAACATACATACCAATACGGTGAGGGCTTTCCTGACGCTCTGCGCGCACAACTGCGCCAATTTCCTGCAGTGCAGTCTGCCAACTTATCGGTTCGTAGCCGTCTCCTACACGCTTTAGGGGTGTTGTTAAGCGATCGGGAGAGCTGTACATCTCACCCTGAGCCAGGCCCTTCATGCACGCAAAACCCAAGGTTCCTGTATGGCTTTTACGGGGTTCTATGCGTGTGACGGCACCGGCTTCAACTGACACCTCGAGTGCGCAGCTTGCCTCGCAAATTCTGCAGAAAGTCTGCTTTTTCAAAGACCCAACCTCTATCCCGCTGTTATATTCTTTTTAAGGTACGGCATCTGCGCACTTGCCAGTGAACTTGAGCATCATTACGTGACGCTTCCATTGAGTAAAGCCTACACCAAATTCGCCCCTACCTAATCAGTGAAACTCAAGGATCATCGACACAGACCTCAGCTCCCGGGCGACTTGCCCACTCAGACCAAGAGCCGTCGTACACCCGAGCTGTGACGCCAAGGCGGTACAACGCCAAGGCCAATATACAGGCCGTAACGCCACTGCCACAGGTGGTAATGACCGGCCGATCTTTAGATAAGAACGCCCCAAAGGCCTTGTGTAAGTGGTCTGTCGATATCAGCCCACCGGTCGCAGAATCGATAAGCAGATTGAAAGGAACATTCACTGCACCGGGCATATGGCCACTAGGAAGGCTGGGCCTTGGTTCGGGTTCCCTACCTGAAAAACGCCCCGCAGATCGCGCATCAAAAATAATGGCCTCCTGCGATGCGGTAGCACGACAAACGTCTTCGTAGGAGGCAAACATATCGGCATTAGGGGTAGCCGCCTGAAATTCAGTATGGGAACTGTGAGCTTCACCCGGACAAGTGGGTAATTCAGCGGCTTCCCAAGCGGGCAGCCCCCCCTCCATGATCGCCACGCGCGCGTGCCCAAATAAACGAAATAGCCACCAAACTCGAGCAGCTGTAAATAAGCCCTGAGTGTCGTAGATAACGATAAAATCGGTATTTCTGACTCCCATTGCTGACATCGCTTGAGCAAACTGTTCTGGCGTGGGACAGGTGTGGGGCAAATCAGCGCTGGTATCAGCCACTTGCTCAATATCGAAGAACACAGCCCCTGGCAGCGCTCTCTCGGCGAATTCAGCCCGCGCATCGCGCCCTGTGGCCGGCATATGCCAAGAGCCATCGATAACAGTAATTCCCGGAGCCTCTAAATTTGATTGCACCCAAGGGATACTGACAAACGCAGGATCAGTCATATTAGAAACCTCTATCAATTAGCTGAGTGCCTAAAACTAAGCCACCCGCCCAAGATACACCTTCACCTGTCGAAATTCTTGGGATTCATCTAGGTCGGGTAAGGTGTAACTGCTACTGGTACTGATTAATTGATAATTTTTAGCCCTGAAATCTCGTATCCGTGAATCAGCGACCAAGACCGATGGCGCGCGCCTTAGAAAGACCTCAAGCCAACCCAAGTTCCCCCGATCGTAAAGCACATCCGAAGCCAAAATAATATCGATGGCACCCTCGTAGCTCTCAAACGCCGGAGAAAGTTTCAGGGTCACACCATTAATCTGGGCGTTGCGTTGACAGGCAAGGAGCGCTAGAGGATCGTTGTCGCAAACTGCCACTTCCCT
>QXYP01000347.1:0-4659 GCA_009886815.1 Halieaceae bacterium | reverse complement strand
AGCGACACCGGACCCTGCGCCAAAATCAAGGACGCGCCGCCCTTTGACGTAATGGGGGTTGTCCATGATTAGGCGCGCCAATACTTGACCTGACGCCCAGCAAAACGCCCAGTACATGGGTGTATTCATGATTTTGGTAATAGCTTCACTGTCCAGCAAATGCTGAGGATAAGACGGCTGTAATAGCGCAAGCCGAATATTGGGCGCATCGGGAAGCGCCAAGACCTCCAGTGCTGCACCGGGTATGACATCCCGCAGTCTCCGGCCTAGCTCAACTGACGTTAAGCTAGGGTCCATTTCGCTGGGCAAATAAATACAGGTTACCGTCGAAGGTCGTTCCACGGCGTTTTTTTAAGAAGCGCAGATCGAGCATCACCCGCCCCCTACCGGCCTCTTCCGGACGACATGAAGGCGTCTGCGAATGCATCTAATTTGGAACAGGTCTCGATTAATCCGCACGCAGTAGCAGGGTTTTCAATTCACCGTTGCCCAGCCAAGCTTGCCCTGATTGCCCTGAAAGGCCCGACAACAACAGCGAAGTTTGCAAGGACGAGGACAATGCTGTCGCCATCATGCGCTGTTGGTACGGCAGTTGCTGCTCATAAACGGGCAGAGCAGCCTCAAGGCTTTCAGCACCATCGATTCTTTCGACAAAGCCACGCAGGTGCGCCTCTAATGCGTTGACCAATTCGGTATCGTCGGCAACCTCTGGGGCAAGATGGACGTCCCAGGTCATGTCCGTGCGCAGGTCGCAGCGCGCGACCCAGCGCCCAGCCAAGCGCTCTCCCCATTCTTGGGGGGAAATCAGTGACAATCGCCAGCCGGCGTCTTGGCGATATAAATAATAGGTTTTTCCTGGCACCACCCTAAAGTCGAACCGGGCCGACAACACCAGAGTAGACAAACAGAAGTCCCTGAGAATCGCTTCTCCTGACTTCTTATCAACCAACCAAGGTTGCAACGCGTTAAGGGAGTCCAGAATGGGAACCAGCCCTTTACCCTGAGGGTTACCTTCAGGAATCACAGGATGGGTCATTAGGCTAACTCAGGCTGCAGCGCAATGATGGCTTCGCGCAGAGTGACAGGAATAGGACAGGGCTTTCGATCACTTTTATCAACAAAAACACTGACAAAGCTGCCTCGTGCGGCCACCTCACCGTTACGACGATTGGTCATTTCCCATTCTGAAGTCAGGCTGCTGTTGCCTAATTTGGTGAAAGCAACGCCAACATCCACCCAATCCCCGGGCAAGCATTCGCTGACGAAATCGATGTTGGCGTTTACCGTAAAAGTCAGGGTTGGCTGCTCATGGATTTTATTGAAGTCCCAGCCGAGCTCCGCCCAAAAATCTGCCGACACTTCATCGGCTAAGACCAAATAAGTCGCAAAATAGGCATGGCCGTTCGCATCGGTGTCTGCGAAGCGAACCTTTTGCTCTCCGACATAGGGGTAGGACATAGTAAACCTCAGTTTTTAACACGCACTTGTTAATAATCGTCGGCCAGCAGCCACAAGGCCCCTGGTCAAAAAAAAGACAGCGGTCTGTCAATTGTTCCACCGGCTATGGGGGTCTAATCGGCTCCGGTCCAATCCTCAGAAGTTGTAGAATGAAACCGATGCCGTAACACTGTCAAAATACGACGTTGGGGCGCAATTCGATCAGTTAAGCAACAACTATCGTCCCGCACCCATGGGACGGTAATATTCAAGCGCATTACGGTTAAGCAAAGGCCCCATAACGCGATACCCACACTTGATACACCGCGTACCTTAGAAGGAGTCCCCCTTTGGGACAACGGTCACCCAAAACACCTATCGATCACGAGTCCACTCGAGGACTCAGTCGCGGCATGTCGATTATTGCCTGGATCGTCTTACTAGGCATGATGACCGCCTTCTTTCAGGGCAAACTGAATGATCAAAGTAACCCCAATCGGACCGTAGACTCTTCACGAAGTGAGGATGGTCGCGCCGAGGTGGTTCTGCAGCGAAACCGCATGGGCCATTATGTGGCCAACGGCACCATTAATGGCGTCAGCGTGACCTTTCTGCTGGACACCGGTGCTACAGGAGTAGCGATTTCTCCTGAATTAGCCCAGCGAGCCGGAGCCCCTCGAGGAAAAGCCATTATTACGCGAACAGCTAACGGCAATGCTCAAGGCTTTCTAACGAAACTCAACTCAGTGCAGCTGGGAGCCATTGAGCAAAATAATGTGTCTGCCCAAATCGCACCGGGGCTGGCCACCGCCGAGGTACTGTTGGGTATGTCATTTCTAAAGCACCTGGAAATGGTGCAACGAGGCGACACCCTCACGCTTAGGCAATAGTGCCTACGCCATGGGTTCTACTTCACCTCAAAACCCTTTACCATTCCCCGCGCAGATTTTTCCCGATCCTTAGTTTTTTGGAGCCAGTAATACGATGAATAGCAATTTCTCCATATTCCTGTTTATGCTTGTGATCTCAGGCCTTATTTGGGCCGGCATGCATAACAACGATCCCAGCTGGAGTGGCAACAAAAACCAGTGCATCGACGAATGCTATGCCGATTGGAAAGCTGAAAACGGTGGCAGTATCGCCGATGTTGAACGCGTCAAGCAGGAAGTGCTGGCGGCAGCCTCACCCGCCGCATTGGGTGAAAAATACTATGGCCAGTGCGTGGCCTGCCATGGCGGTAATGGCGAAGGGGGTATTGGACCTCAACTGCAAGGACAACCAGGATCTGACATTGCGATGAAACTGGCTGCTTATCGTAGTGGTGAGCAACGCGGCGGCCAGTCAGCCATCATGTGGCCGGTAGCCAAGCCAATGGCTGATGCCGATATCGACAATCTTGCCGCGTATATTTCGTCGCTGTAAGAAGCGCAATTTTTGGAGGTAGGGCTGCGTCTCAGCCCACTGCTTTGCCCGGTTACCTTTAACACCGATCGCCTGCCGGGCAAGCTTTCATGCCGGCACCGTCAGGGCGCTCACTAGCCGCTGTGGCGTGCAGTGCGCCAGCATTGCAAACACCAACCTCATTCATAACGGCCATCAGCACACCAAGCCATGACCGCTGGCAACGGGTAGAAGTGGGCTAACCCCCAAGCAAAACACAACCTACCGCAGCCAATTTTACGGGGCTACGCCTCAACCGCAGGGGCGTCGTAGCTGCTGATAAGTTCCCATAAAATAAGCCCCAAACTACCACCTACCCATAAGCAGGCCGCAATAACCCAGCCCTGACTAGGCGTTAGCACAAGCAAAGCCAATGCAGTCGCCAGCAGCCGTGGTAAATCTAAAAAGCATAGCGTTGAAAAGCGCCAATCCTGTAACCAGCCTGCCGTCGCGACCCCGGTCCAAACCAACATTAGCCACCACAACCAATAGCCCTCTGGCGACAAAGATCCCAACTGACCCCAAAGCAATAACGCCGTCGCTGCCAGTAACTGCAGTCCCCCATAAACCTTGCGCGGCAAGGAAACTTGGGGGTCAAAGCGTACAAACTGTTCCAGATCGGATTTCTGTCGAGGCCACTTTGCCCCGACGTCGCTGGGTTGCCAGCCAGTTCGCGCCCACAAAACGCGAAACCGATCTCGCCAGCGAGTGGTTCGGCGCATGTCATCAAACATATCCTTATAAATGTGCGTTAAGGCCACGAGGGGGTTCCAACTTCGGATCGGACCCCGAATGCCATAAACACAAGGGACATCCGGGAGCTCGCGCTGATAGGTGCCAAATAGTCGGTCCCAAATAATGAACACCCCGCCATAGTTACGATCGAGGTAGCAATCGTTCTGAGCGTGATGAACGCGATGATTTGACGGCGTTATGAACACCCGCTCCATCCAACCCAGCTCGGGTACATGTTGGGTATGCACCCAAAATTGATAAATCAGGTTGAGTGCTCCCACGGTCACCACCATTTCGGCCGGAACCCCCAACAAAAATAAAGGGACGTAGAACACCCATCCCAATAAAAACCCTGAGCTTGTCTGGCGCAGAGCCGTAGAGAGGTTGTAATCCTCACTTTGGTGATGTGCCACATGGGCTGCCCAGAAAAACTGCCGCTCGTGCCCCATTCGATGTTGCCAGTAGTAGCAAAGGTCGTAGAGCACAAATGCCACAACCCAGGCCGCTATCGACGCGGTGGACCAAGGGACAATGGCGGTCTGAGCTGCGGCCCAAGCGTAGGCCATTCCCCCGACCCCCAAGACGATAAACTTTCTAGCCTGACTGAGAATACCCAGCATTAAGCTGCTGAACGCATCGTTGAGTCGGTAAGTATTTCGGCCCTGTACAAGACCAAAGACAAGCTCAAAGGCCATGGCCAACAAGAAAAAAGGCACTGCAAGTTGAATAAGATCCACTGTTTAAACACTTCCTAACAAAAATTCGAGCGACAATCCGCGCCCAGTCAGACGCCACTATAAAACAAACGGATCAGACACGGCACAGGGGCAGGCAGCGGTTTTCCCAAGGGGCAATGTCAGCCCAGGGGACTGGTAGGACTGGCCTAGCCTTGGCTAGGGTGCCACGGCGCCGAGCAACGGGGTTGGTCTGGCTCATCGCGATTTTCGTACCCATAATGGTAAATGAAGCGCCAACCCTGTGGCTATAACAATACAGCTGTTCCCCACGCACCGCTGTAACATGTCACGACAGCACCTGCGCGACGGC
>QXYP01000346.1 GCA_009886815.1 Halieaceae bacterium | reverse complement strand
CAACCCAAACACTGCAGCAGAACCCTTCGCAAGGCATGCCTCCCCCAAGCGCCTTAAAAGCGCTCGATTGGCAATACGGTGAAGCCGGGCGGCTAATCTACAACTGTGAGCCCTATCGACTTTTGGGCGGCGGTCTTTGTCGATAGCGCATTAAGAGCGCGCTACTGGCGATCAGATCTTGCAAGGTACTTAGCGGATTTCTCTGCACCCTAATCCCGTTGCACGGTTGAGTAGGCACAGGCTGCGCACCATAGGAAAACAGTGAACCGCCGTGGCAGTTCACCAATAAAAAAGCGATACCCCAATAATCTAACCTGAGCAGAGCTATCCAGCGTCTGGCAAGTCGACCACCTAAGAAAAATCCACCGCTTCTACGGGTGGTATCTTTGCTGCCAAGATGGGTCTAGCCAACCCCGTGATGAACTACTGTTGGTAGTGGTCCGCCAACTAGGGCGGCAGCGACCTTAGTTGATACCCGCCGCTAACCGCTCAAAAATTATAGCTAACCGTTAGGCCAAGCACCCGTTCTGCCAGAATGTTGGTTTGGGTATAAGAGCCGCCCGTTGCGGTGATGTCGTAGGCATCGGGCCCTTGTTCGTAGATCACCTCATCAGAATCGAGGAGGTTTTTAACCCATAAGCCAATATCCCATTGCCTGCCACTATGCCTTAGGCCGCCATACACGTTGACCATGTGATAATCATCGAAGCTGCCTCGCGTTATGCCTAGCCCTGCAGAGGCGTCGGTATTGTCTCGCTCATCGGTGTACTTGTAGAGCCCACGCAGATACCACTCATTAGAGCCCGCTGGGATAAAATACTCAGACTGTAACGATAACGATAGCTCCGGCTCGCCGCCTAAAGATTCACCCCCAATATCACAGAACCCTAGCACTTCACCGGGTGCTCTATCGTTGCAGGGCGCTTGTGCGCCACTATCCCACTCCCCCTTGGCATAAGCCAAGGCACCACCGGCACTCCACTGGTCGCTGAGAAGAATTTGACCCTCGAGTTCTATACCCCAAATGTTGGCATCACCGTTATAAATCAGACCACCTGAAATGGCATTTGGATTACCGGCATCATCCAAAACCTGAACACCACGGACAAACCCAAAATATCCGTCAAACATTTGGTAATAAAGGGCGCCATTTAAGGCGGCTCGACCGTCGAGGTAGCGGCCCTTAAAGCCTACTTCAAGTGCATTACTTGACTCTTCGTCATGCAGTACGTCCGCCTCGCCGTTGGGTAACAATGCAACAGCCGGCGTTGGATTAATTGAAATACCGCTTGGCCGATAACCGCGGTTATAGGCAGCGTAGACAGTGGTATTTTCTGTCCAGTTATGGCGTAAGGTTAGCGAGCCTGTTATCGCATCCTCCTTGGTGTTTTTATATTGGTCGCTAATGCCTTCAATGGGAAACGCTGCGGCAATACCACCCTCAACGATGTCAGCAATAGGGACTAAGGCTGCCGGTAAATAATTTGTTGCCCCAAAAAACACGTCAGCGGCTCGGTAAGAATCATATTCTGTCCAGCGAAGACCCGCCTCTAGTGTGGTGCGATCGCTCAGGTGAAATTCATTGAACGTGAAAAAGGCCAGCTCATCGCGAGTCACGGGGATAGCCCCTACACTAGAAAAGCTAATGTTCAGGGGCGGTGCCACAACTGAGTTTGAGGTGAAACTGGTCTCGGTATCTTGATCAAGATAAAAAACACCAATCATCCAGTCCCATACATCATTTCCCGATGAAGACAGTCGCAGCTCTTGGCTTAGCGTTTCTGCCTTGGTGATGGAGTTCTGATTCGTAGTGGCTTCATCAATGCTTGAAGGGTCGCCATCGAGGGTGATGTAGTTTGCGCGATCATTTTCCTGAAATGAATTTTTAGTGCTCTCGTTGTAACCGGTCACTGACATAAGGTCCAAATTGCCCAGTTGCCAGTCAAAACGCAGGTTATAGAGATCATAGTCTAGCGTCGCACCTTCATTGGAGTTAGCGAAGCCGACTCTGTCGCTAGCGCTAACAGTCGGTCTAATGCCAAGAGCATCAGTGCCGCGTAGCGCAGAAGGTCGCTGGGTATCGCGATCGTAGTATTGGTAAACAAAATTTGATTTTAGGTTTTCCGTCATCTGCCATGTAGCACTCAAACGCAAGGAAGAGACCTCGTCTTCAGGGTCGTCAAAGCCGGTTGTCGTGTTCGTGACGTCATTGGAGTTGTTTGTGTCATAGACTCCGGCAACTCGAGCGGCGAAGACGCCGTCAACGAGCGGAGCGCCGTAAGCAAACTGGGCATTGATCCCATCATTATCGGCGACGGAGGCCTGAATACTGCCACTAGCTTCTGTGAGGCTGGCGTCGCGGGTTACCAGGTTGATTGAACCGCCGGGAGAAGTACGACCCTGCAGGGTGCCCTGGGGGCCACGCAGTATTTCGACTCGTTCCATGTCGTATAACCGACCGAAAGCGATATCGCTTCTAACGACTTGGTCATTCCAAAATACCGACACCACACTGCTGGCGCCCGATTCGGGATCAGTGCTAATACCCCGTAGAGAAATGCTGGCATTGCGAGCATTGGGGACACTGAGCGTCAGCCCTGCTGTTTGCAGTTCAAGATCCTTAAATTCAAAGGCTTTGAGTCGATCAATTGAAGCCCCAGTCAATACATTAACGGTACCTGAGATATCCTGAATCGTGGACTCGCGTTTGGTGGCTGTGACCACAACCTCTTCAAGTACAAGGTCTTGAGCCATAGCAGGAGAAACTATTGAAGCAACCGCCAGGGCCAGTACACTTGATGGACCAAGTTTTTTTGTCGATTCATTGTTGGACATAGGAATGTCTCCCGTAACGTCCAGTGCGTCGAGCCACACCGGATCAGTTGATTATTATTATCTGTCGCTCACAACGATCTAGGCACCAGTAAACCGGGGCTTTTACGTCGCTGCATACTTTAACGTACCACAACACTAACAATTTCACCCCTTCACGGTCACCCTGTTGTTATAGTCCGTTTTGTTTTATGACCCGAAGCTCACTGAACCCAAGCGGAGACTGCTTCAGACCTATCGTCAGATCCCTTTTGTCAGCGGGTCAGCGGGTCAGCGGGTCGGCTGGGTGGAAATCGTTGGCGTTTCAGGCCACTCTTAGCTCAAAACCTAGGGGCGACCAGACCAATGAATCCACTTACCCTCATTCAGCAGGCTTGCTGCGTGGTGCTATTAAGCTTGCTGTCTCCGATTGTGGCAGCGTCAAACCTCCCTCCGGCCAACCCTTATCTGGCCGATTCCAATTATGCAATGGCTCACGGTGATCCTGCCCAGCAGGATGCATTGCCGCAGTCGGGACCCATCGATAGATCACGGTCTCTCGGGCAGAGTGAAATTCAGTACACGCATACCGGACCCGCATTTTTTGGGATATTGACGTCCGGCGAGTACGCTGATGACAAGCGGGTCTTTTGGGGTAATGGCCTCGATCGCATTGTTAAGCTGGACTACGACTCTCAGGCAATTGTCTCTGAGTATTTCTTTCCCGATAGCGAGATCTACACGGAACAGCGCGCCGA
>QXYP01000345.1 GCA_009886815.1 Halieaceae bacterium | reverse complement strand
TTGATGGGGAAGCAACTCGTCGACAAATGGTGGCCGTGTTTCTCGATTTTTAGGGAACTTGCTCGCAGCGAGAAACAACCCAGACGCGCCATCTCTCAAGATGTAGTGATCTTCAACCTTGCGACATGCCAACTCGGGCATGGGCACTGGGTCCATTTTTGGAGGTGCCGCTTCGCCGTTACGCAATAACTTACGAGTGTTCTTACACTCCGCGTTAGTACACCCAAAATATTTGCCAAATCTGCCGCTCTTCAGCTGCATATCGGAGCCGCATTTATCACATTCGATCGTCGGACCATCGTAGCCTTTGATCCGGAACTTCCCTTCCTCAACCTCGTACCCCGAACAGTCAGGGTTGTTGCCACAAACATGCAATTTGCGTTGCTCATCGATGAGGTAGCTGTCCATCGCCGTATTGCAAAGACCACAGCGTCGCTTCTGGAGTAACAAACGTGACTCAGCCTCGTCATCTGCATCGGCACTGATCGCCTCGTCACCCGAAGTCAGATTTAGCGTGCTCTTGCAACGCTCCTTGGGTGGCAGGCTGTAGCCAGAACATCCTAAAAACACACCTGTGCTTGCAGTTCTAATTTGCATGGCGCGACCGCAAGTACCGCAGGCAATACCGGTCGGTGTTGGATCATTCAGCTGCATGCCGCCGGGATCTGGTGAACCCGCCTGATCTAACTTGCCGCGGAAGTCTTCGTAGAAGTTGTTGAGCAAGTCCTTCCAATTCAAACGTCCATCGGCAACATCGTCGAGGTTCGCTTCCATCGAAGCGGTAAATCCATAATCGAGTAAATCGGCAAATGACGCCTGCAAGCGCTGAGTAACAATGTCTCCCATCTTCTCAGCATAAAAACGGCGGTTCTCTAGACGCACATAACCTCGATCTTGGATTGTAGAAATAATGGCCGCATAGGTGGACGGTCGACCAATGCCACGCTTTTCCATCTCCCTAACCAAGCTCGCCTCGCCATACCTTGCCGGAGGCTTAGTAAAATGCTGCTTGGGGTCTATTTTCTCAAGCTTGAGCGTTTGCCCAACCTCTAAAGCGGGTAACTCGGCATCATCGCCTTTGCGGGACATGGGGAGTTGTACTCGGGTGAACCCATCGAACTCCACAACACGCCCTCGAGCGGTCAGCCCGTAGTCAGCGGCAGTAACGGTCACCGTGGTAGATCGATAACGGGCAGGGGTCATTTGACAGGCAACAAACTGACGCCAGATCAATTCATACAGGCGCTCAGCGTCACGCTCCATCCCCTGAAGATCGTTTTGAGTGACCCTAACCTCTGAGGGGCGAATAGCCTCATGCGCTTCCTGCGCACCTTCTTTAGAGGAGTAACGCAGGGGGGCCTCGGGTAAGTAGTCGCCAGAAAAATTCTTAGCAATGTACTGCCGGCAAGCAGCGACTGCGTCGTTACTAAGATTCGTAGAATCTGTCCGCATGTACGTTATATAACCTGCCTCGTAGAGCCGCTGGGCTAAGGTCATGGTCTTCTTGACGCTAAACCCTAACCGAGTACTCGCTGACTGCTGCAAGGTGGACGTGATAAACGGCGCACCGGGCTTACTGCTGGTCTTGCGCGCCTCGAGGTTGCTAACCTTAAACAGCGCAGGCTCAAGGGCCGCCACGGCCGCCATCGCCTCGCTTTCGGTCTTAGGCGCAAACTTCTCGCCGGCACAATGCTTAACTTCAAATCGAACAGCCGCAAAATTCTCTGGCAGCAGATTCGCGTGGACTTCCCAATACTCGTCGGGCACAAACGCTCGAATTTCCCGCTCACGCTCCACGACAAGCCGCACAGCGACCGACTGAACTCGTCCAGCAGAAAGACCTCTAGCGACTTTAGCCCATAACAGCGGCGAAACTTCAAAACCAACAACACGATCCAAAAAGCGCCGCGCCTGCTGGGCATTAACTCTGTTTGTGTCCAGCTCTGTGGGCTTTTTAAAGGCTTCTTGAATGGCTTTCTTGGTAATCTCGTTAAAAACAACGCGCTGATACCGACTCTCATCACCGCCAATCGCCTCTCTCAAGTGCCAGGCAATGGCCTCTCCCTCTCTGTCCAGGTCGGTTGCGAGATAGATAGCATCTGATTTTTCCGCCAATCTGCGCAGCTCTGAAACAACTTTTTCCTTGCCGGGCAGTACCTCGTAATGGGCATCCCAGTCATGATCCGGATCAACACCCATACGGCGAACCAGTTGCTCGCGCTTCTTTTTTTCCTGGTAGTGCTTCTTCGCTTCGGGTGCCATTTTTCGGGTCAGCGCCGCCTGGGCAGCCCGTTCCTTTGGATCCGAAGAAGTGCTGTTACCGGACGTCGGCAAATCACGAATGTGACCGACACTCGATTTCACGACAAAATCGTTGCCGAGGTATTTGTTAATCGTTTTCGCCTTAGCGGGCGATTCGACAATAACGAGAGATTTTGGCATAGATAACGTCTTCGCATCCCTAAGCTTGCAGATTTCCATCATGAATCTGCGGCTGAAGGAGCGCATATATACGGTGCGAATTACCCTAAGGTCAAGGGAGAAACCCGAGTTGTTGCGATTTGTTAGACCAAAAAGCCGATTAGATCCCCTCTCGCCCCTCGCTGAAAGCGTCCTCAATCCCTGATTTGATCAGCTTTTCAACTTCGCTGTACGCCTCGTCTCCCCCTCTTTCATCCCAAAACACCTGTACATCTTCACCACTAACAAATATCACTTCGACGTGCTCTGTAACCTTCATAATCACTGAGGGAGTGGGATTACCGCTTCGAGACTCCCACCCGGCCCTAGAGCGCACCCAAAGCTCAGGTTCTGCGCCTCGCATGGCGGGTTTTAGCCTTTGGCTATAGCAAACCAATGATTCGTCGGATGCACGCTGTAGGCGCGCTGGGATATTTTTAGGTTCTCGGAGCTGCACAAGAATCCCAGCCTGCCGCGCCCTGTCGCGAAAACTGGCGACAGCGCGCTGGTGTTTGCTGGGCAATACGCTCAACAGCGGCCCCAAAACCGCCGCAACAATGATAAAAATTATGATGTAAACCAATTTAAGGGCTTCCGTATGCTAGATTGTCAGGATAAACCAAAGGCGCCAAAGAGCGCGATGTATTGAGAATTGGGTTATGGCATATCAGAAAATTCTTGTAGCGGTTGATTTAGGCGCGACAACAGATCGTTTATTGACGGCTGCTGCAGGACTAATGGCTGATTCCGGCTCAGAACTTCATATTCTCCACGTCGTAGAGCCCATCAATATGAGCTATGGCGCCGACATCCCTATGGATTTGTCGGCCATTCAGGACGAAATATACGATCAAGCCTCGGAGCAACTGACACAATACTGTGAAACTTATCGTGTTCCCGAGCCCCAACGGCATTTAGCCGTGGGGCATCCTGAGGCCGAGATCGCCAGTGCTGCAAAGCGCCTCCATGTGGACGTGATCGCCGTAGGTCGACATGCACGCTATGGACTTGCACTGCTCCTGGGCTCAACAACCGATGGCGTACTGCATCACGCCGGCTGTGACGTATTGGCGGTACACGTCGATCAACCGATAGAACCCTCTTAGGCGCCTTCTTAGGCGTTCTCGCTCAGCCAATGCAACACGGCGCGACCATCAAAGGGCCAGCCAAGCTCACGCCCTGCTGCGTCTGCAACCACCGGTATTCTTATGCCGTAACGCTTAATAAGGTCCAAGTCTTCTTCAATATCGACGGGAGAAAAACGAATTCCAGCCGCCAAAAGTATGCTTTCAGCCTGCTCACACAAATGGCAGCCGGCGGTCGTGTAAAATACTAGAGACTCTGCCACTCACCCCTACTCCTTGGTTAGCCTTTATTTTATGCCCGATCACAACAACTTAGAAAATCGCCACCAAATTTTAACGGTTTACGGTCGCAATGCCGTTTATGAAGCCCTCTGTGACTCGACTATCGTATGCTCAAGGTTGCATTGGGCGACCAGCAACCAACAATCTTCAGCGACCAAACGTATCCTAGACGCATCACAGGCCCGGGGACTACCTGTTAGAGAACACACGCGACAAACCCTGTCGCGCATTTCTCGAAACGGCAAGCAAGACCAAGGTGTCGCTTTGGATATTACTTGCGAAAAGTTCAGCAGTTTTGAAGAGCTTAAAGATTGGGTCTCTAACTCTCAACTGCGCGTTCTGGCTCTAGACGGAATTACTAATCCGCAAAATGTGGGCATGATTATTAGGTCTGCCGTCGCAGGCGGTGTGGACGCCATTCTTTACCCCCGAAAGGGCGTGGCAACCTTAGGGCCTCTAGTGATTAAAGCCTCTGCCGGTATCGTATTTAAAGCGCCCATCATCCCCTGCGACGAGCTTGCGTCAGCCCTGAGTCAACTGCAAATGGCCGGGGCTGCTATTGCCACCCTAGAGGGCAACAGCGATACCTCGCTTTTTGCCTACCGCCCGACCAACGCCGTAGTGTATGTCCTCGGGGGAGAAACCCATGGGGTCTCCTCAAAGGTATCTGGCCTCGCAGATATAAAACTGCATATTCCCATGGGGGCTAGCGTGGAGTCCCTCAATGTCGCCGTAGCCGCTTCCCTAG
>QXYP01000344.1:1294-6361 GCA_009886815.1 Halieaceae bacterium | reverse complement strand
CTACCCGCTTTAGACGCGATCTATCGGGACTTAGCTCCCAAGGGCCTCAAAGTTATGGCGATTAGCGTCGATGTTGTCGAAGAAGACGCCTGGGACTTTCTCGCGCGATACCCTGTGACCTACCCCATTGCCATTGACACCGAAGGCAGCGTACCCAAGGCCTACGCTGTTAACGGCATGCCGTCGGGTTACTTAATCGATCGCGAAGGACGCGTTAGGGCCGTTCACGTCGGGTTTAAACGAGGAGATGAGGATGCACTGCGCGCTGAAATTCTGCAGCTACTGGAGGAGTAAGCGCTTGGAAGCTTTTCGTTTTGTTGTGCTCTGTGCTGTTATGGGCGTGGCCGGCTGCTCCGGGCTTGAGCCGGTAGCTGCTTGGGAACGAGGCTACCTCGCTGAAGAGGGTATGCAGTGGCAGTCTAGTGCCCGAGAAGCTAAATTTGAGGGCCACGTTTACACCAGCAAAGAGGCATCCTCTGGGGGCAACGGGGCTGCAGGTGGTGGTTGTGGCTGTAATTGAGCGCGGCGTGAAAAACGCGCATTCCGCATCCACCATTAAGCAATCGCCGTTGGTGCGAACACTGGGCGCCGCCGTAGCTGCCCTACCTGCGTACCAAAACACCTACGCCGATGCCCCCCCTGAATTCACCGAGGTGGGCCTGCGCTATAGCCATTACAGCGAAGACAGCCTGTCTGAGGATAAATTTATTGCTGGGGCCCGGGGCCGCTACGATATTGATGTCACTCAGCTCTGGATTGAAGCGCCCATAGGCTCGAATTGGTCCATCGCTGTCGATGTTCAGAACGACTCTATGAGTGGCGCCTCGCCTTGGTTTGTAGGGACGCAAGTCGATGGCCAGCCGGGGGTCATTATGAGCGGCGCCAGTATCTACGACAACCGCGTTGAAGTAGGTGCAACCACCCGCTATTTCTGGGCTGATGGCAATGCCGGGTTTAACGTAACCCACTCTAAAGAAGATGACTACGAAGCCTTAGCCATGGCTTTTGACGTTGCCTGGAACAGCGCCGACAACGCCAGGACCTGGTCGGCTTCAGCGAGCACCTCAAACGACAGGGTTGAGCCCGTAAATGGGAATATCCCGGTATTTATCGACCAGGAAGATATCGATACGGCCTCGATCTACTTTGGTGTTAGTCAGATTTTGTCGAGCACCGCTATCGTGCGTATAGGCCTGGGTTACACCTTTAGCGAAGGGTATCTGTCGGACCCCTACAAACTTTTTGATGCGCGCCCCGATGAGCACAGTCGTACGGCGCTTAGCGGTGGTTATCGAAAATTCTTTCCCGAGGCTCAAGGCGCACTGCAAATTGACTATCGTTATTATTCTGACGATTGGGGCACCGACTCCCACACCGCTGAAGTAGCCTGGCATCAGAGCTTCGACCGGTTTGCGCTAACCCCGTATCTGCGTTACTACAGTCAACGCGAGGCCGATTTTTTCAGCGTCATTGCTGATCTTGAGCAAGACTTTTACGCCGATGACTTTCGGCTGTCATCCTATGGCGCCATCACTGTTGGGCTGAGAAGCACAGTACAAATTGGTGACTGGCAAATGGAAGGACAGCTCGAACGTTACGAAAGTGACAATGACTGGGGCTTGTATGACGGCGAAGCAGCTCCTGCCCTGGTGAATTTCTGGCGGGCGACTATTGGCATTAGCTGGCGCTTTGACTAGCCAGCCCAGCATTACGGAGCATGCCTTTAGAGTGATGGGCGGCCCCGCTCGAATTGTTATAGAACACCCATCCGATCAAACCTCGGGCGCCCGGGCAGCTTGTCAGCGAGCTGAAACCCTTTTGCAGGCGCTCGAAGCGCGCTTTAGTCGCTATCGTTCAGACAGCCTCATCAGCCAAATTAATCGCCTTGCGGGTACCGGAGAATGGACCTGCATTGATGAAGAAACCCGGGCATTACTGCAGTTCTGTGAACGTTTGTGGGAACAAAGCCAAGGGCTATTTGATCCTACCGCCGGCATTCTCCGACAGGTGTGGGACTTTTCTCAAGGGCGCCATGGCGATATCACTAAACTGCCCAATCTGTGCGCGAAAGTGGGCTGGTCTAAAGTGCTGCAAAGCGATCAAGGCATTGCCTTGAGCCATGCTGGAATGGAGCTGGACCTGGGGGGTGTGGTTAAAGAGTATGGCGCCGACAAGGCCGCACAATCTTTTCGAGAGGCCGGCTTCAATCACGCGTTAATTGAACTTGCAGGCGACATTGTAGCGGTGGGCAGTAAAACTTCAGGGGCACCTTGGCTGGTGGGCATTAGCAACCCTAGTGCCCCATCGGAAACCTTAGTATCACTTGAATTGAATAACTCCGCTGTGGCCACCAGCGGCGACTACCAGCGCTATATTGAAATCGATGGACAACGCTATAGCCATTTCCTCAACCCCCATACGGGCTGGCCCGTCAATGAGGCGGCGAGTGTCAGCATTATTTCAGACAGCTGCCTGACCGCAGGGGCTGTCGCTACCGTTGCGTGCTTACACTCCGGTGAAGATGCAACCACCTGGTTAAACGACGCCGGGCTGCCCTGGCTCAGTATCGGGCAAACGGGTGAATGCACTGGCCCCCTCGCCCCAGCTCATCCAGCCAATGATATTGACCGTAACTGACTAGTTATCATTGCCTTTGGGTTCACGACATGCCAGACACGCTCTATTACGACGGTCAGTGTCCTCTCTGCGTCAAGGAGATGGATCGTCTTCGGATCATCAAAGATGAACAACTCCAACTCGTCGATATTCACCAACTAAGCGACCCCGAAAGCCCTGTCGACAAAGATCAGTTATTGCGCGTGCTCCATCTAGAACGCGATGGGAAAATGGTCACGGGTATAGAGGCTAATGTCGCCGCGTGGCAACACACACGTTACGGCGTACTTTGGCGCTGGATGACGTGGCCGTTGATTCGCCCCATTGTCGAGCTCGCCTACAACCGATGGGCCCGCTGGCGCTACGACCGCCTTTACCGTGTGAGCAACTAGCGCATGGGCGATTGGAGCGCACAGGAACTCGAAGCATTACCGACTCGGTTTAGAGGCAACCTGATTAACGGCATTGCTGGGTTTAAACCTGCGCTGCTGGTGGGAACGGCCGATGCACAGGGACAAACCAACCTAGCGCTGTTCTCCAGCGTCTTTCATATTGGTGCCAGCCCCCCCCTACTGGGGCTCATTGTCAGACCCTGTCCAGAAGGTACCGAACGCCATACCCTCGATAACATATTGGCAACGGGTGTGTTTACCCTTAACCACATTACAGAGCCCATGGTACCCGCGGCCCACCAAACCTCTGCGCGCTACGCCAGGAGCCAATCCGAGTTCAGTGCTACAGAGCTTACCGAAGAGTGGATCGCCGACTTTCCTGCACCCGCTGTTCAGCAATCGACCGTTAAGCTCGGATTGTCGCTGATCGAGCATCAAGTGCTTGCCGTCAACCAAACGCACCTGCTAATAGCTGGGGTGCAGTGGCTACGATGTCCCGATTCGGGCATTCGTGAAGATGGTTCGGTCAACCTCGTTGAGTTAAACAGCCAAGCGGTGTGCGGTTTAGACAGCTATCACGGCGCAACAGAGGGTCGTCGATTTATCTATGCCAAAGCCGATCGACCGCCCCAGGCCATCCGCTAAATATCGGTGTCATAGAATAACCGTAAAGTCACAAGGACGTGTCGACCCCGTTAACCGCCACCATCAAAACACTAACATTGATTTTCCGGTTTCCTGTCAATGGGCCCCGTCGATAAACTCTGCTTATAAACCCCGTCAGTTGGCCTAATGATAAAGTACGTAAATAGCGCCACCCGCGGTAACTCTGGCCGGATTACCGTGCTTCTCGGGCATTTTGGAACTTTATCTAAAGTCCTGAGTCATAGTGCTGTAAAGTCTCCAATTCACCGATGAAAAACACTCAGGGCAAGCTATGACAACCGAAACTGACCAACCGCTACCCCCACAAAAATCCAATATCGGAATCATTTTTGCCGGGGTGGGCTTTCTTGTTTTGTGTGGCTTCTTATATTGGGGCTTTTTGCAGGAAGCGCCGTCTTCTGAAGCAGAGGCGGTTGTGGCGCCAACACCCGCGCCACCGGAGGAGGTGGTTATGCCTGAGCAGCCCACCCTGCCCAACCCCGAGCCCGCTTTAGAACCCGTCGCTGAATCCTCCCCTCCTGTGGAAATAGTGCCCGAAGCCCCTGCGGTAACGCTCGAGGAGAGTGACGCGGTTATCACCGAGTTTCTGCCGCAGCTCAACAGCGGCATGCTTGGACAACAATTTGCAATGAGCAGTAATAGCCTTGAGCGGGGCGTCGCTATTGTCGACAACCTCCGCATGGGCGCAGTGCCCTACAAACTGTTACCCGTGGGGCGGCCTAGCATAAAATTTCCGTTTCAAGATAACGGCCTCGCTGTAACCCTAGACCCAGCAGGGTTTAGTCGCTATGACGGCCTCGCCAATACCCTTGCAGAGGTCAATGTGCCAGCCGTCGTTATGCTTTATGACTTGCTGTCAGTTGCGCTAGAAGGCGTCTGGGCCGGCCTGGGGTACGGTGACATGACATTTGAAGATGCAACCCTCGGTGCCCTCAATATGATCTTGCTCGCACCAACTACAGACCTTGAGGCTCGATTGTATAAAGACGAGGCAAATTGGCGGTATGAAGACGACAGCTTAGAAACGCTGCCGGCCTTGCAGAAACAACTCATGCGCATGGGGCCCGCTAACGCGGAAAAAATTCAGGACAAAGCCAGGGAGCTGCGGGGAGCACTCCTTGATCGAAACACGTAACCCATTATTTACCGAGGTCGCCAGCTTCTTTTTTGAAGCCCACCTCCTTGGTGTCAACTAGGGTACATTAATGAAGGTGCTGTCTTTAAGGTTTGCCGTAGAGACGACAAGCCGCCAGTAGTAAGTGCGCGAGTGCGCGGTGACTTGCTAATCGATACCAGCAGTTTCGTACTCGATAAGCGCCATAAAATGATCGGACTCAAAGCCCCTGTACTGCATAAACCGGGCGCGCCTACCCCACTCACGCCGGCTCGCGGC
>QXYP01000344.1:0-1284 GCA_009886815.1 Halieaceae bacterium | reverse complement strand
GCTTGATCGCAACACCTCAACTTAACGGCGCCGGTTGGCCCTGACAAGCCAGCATTCGTCTAGAGAAAAAAAGGTCGACCCTGCCGATAGTGCCTGGGTTTGCCATTGCGGCTCACCACCGCAGCTTAAATTTGAGGGCGTTTGCTACTCGATGCTGGCGCTAGCGTCTTCAATGAGCGCCATGAAATCATCCGGGTCAAAGCCTCGATACTGCATAAAACGAGCGCGCTTGCCCCACTCCCGACGCCTATCATCGTGGCTGTGCTCCCTAATCGGTTCCGGAAATTTTTTTTCGTATACCTGCTGGGCTTGATAGCCCCAGTCGATCTGCAAGTCGGCTAAATCGGCACAGGCTTGCCAGGCTTCTTTAATGCCTCTACTGCGCAACTCTTGATCGAGCCTACGCGGCCCAATACCTTTATTGACTAGTTGCCGCACCATGGCCGCTGCAAAACGCGTATCGCTTAGTAAGTCTTCGTCGATGAGCCGCTGAAGTTGTTCGGTGACAACCGTGTCAAAGTCTTCCTCACGACCAAAACGCCGCTTCAGCTTCAGCTTCAACTCCTCTACCCCATGCTCACGCCGAGCCAACAAATCCATTGCGGCCCGGCGTACGTCAGTAGGGTTGAGAGGTGATTCCAAGCCCCTTACTCGGCAGAGGCTTCCGCACCCTCACTTGGCGCCGCTTCCACTACGGCAAGGGGTAAGCCCATTGTCTGATGGCGAATTTGACTTTCGATCTCATTGGCAATCTCGGGGTGCTCCTCCAAAAAGCGAGAGGCATTGGCCTTACCCTGCCCAATTTTATCGCCCTTGTAGGCATACCAAGCACCGCTTTTATCCACCAGATTGAGCTTAACGCCCCAATCAATGACTTCGCCCATATGGTAAATACCCTCGCCGTACATAATCTGAAACTCAGCCTGCTTGAAGGGCGGCGATACTTTGTTCTTAACCACTTTGACTCGAGTCTCGTTACCGACAACCTCGTCGCCATCTTTCACCGCACCGGTCCGACGAATATCGAGACGAACCGAGGCGTAAAACTTAAGGGCGTTACCCCCGGTCGTCGTTTCTGGGCTGCCAAACATAACGCCAATTTTCATACGAATCTGATTGATGAAAATAACGAGACAGTTCGTCTGCTTAATGGCGCCCGTTAATTTACGCATGGCCTGGCTTAACAACCGCGCCTGCAACCCCACGTGAGATTGCCCCATCTCACCCTCAATTTCGGCTTTGGGGGTCAGTGCTGCCACTGAATCAATCACCAGCACATCGACG
>QXYP01000343.1 GCA_009886815.1 Halieaceae bacterium | reverse complement strand
GAAAATTGTCCCCTGTTTAGTTGACGATAGCAGGTTAAAATGCGCCGCTGCAGCGCAGCCTTAGCCTCTTGCTATGGATGAGTTGCATGCTGGCATGGCCTAGACGCGTTCCCACGTTTTTTGGCTGTCAAATGCCACGTTACCCAACCCCAAAAGGAGCTTTTAATGAGATTTATCAAAAATCGTCCGATGTGGCGCGTTTCAGGGCTTGCCCTGGCGGTAGCCATGGCGCAGGGCGCCGTAGCACAAGACAATGACTTGGAAGAAGTCATTATCACTGGTACGCGTCTGGCTGACCGCTCAGCTTCGGACTCCCCGGTGCCCGTTGATGTGATCACTGGTACCGAGATGCGCTCTAATGGCTCTACCGACTTGCAGGACATGCTGCGTACGCAGGTCCCGTCGTTTGATATCAATGCGCAGCCTATCAGTGACGCGGCGACAATCACGCGACCACCCAACCTTCGCGGTTTATCGCCTGACAACGTGCTGGTGCTGGTAAACGGTAAGCGTCGTCATCGTGGTTCAATCATTTCCTTCTTAGGTGGCGGTATTTCTGATGGCGCTCAGGGCGTAGACATCGCGTCAATTCCTTCACTGGCGCTGAAGCAGGTTGAGGTTCTTCGTGATGGTGCTTCATCGCAGTATGGTTCTGACGCCATTGCTGGGGTTCTTAACTTTATTCTAAGAGACGATGCAGAGGGCTTTGAAGTCGTCGCGCGCTACGGCTCTACCTTTGAAGGCGATGGCGATAACTACATGGTCGCAGCCAATTTAGGCTTGCCTCTGGGCGATCGTGGTTTCGTCAACATCACCGGTGAAATGCGGGATGTCGAGGGCACCGTTCGATCGGTAGTCAGAAACGACGTCGCTTTTGCCGCGGCCAATGGTTATTCGCCAGTTTCCGATTTTCAGGCGATCAACACCTACACAGGCGAAGCGCCTCAGTATTGGGGTCAGCCCGATGTAGACGACGATGCCAAGCTCTTTTTAAACGCGGCTTTCGAGATCAATGACAGTCTAGAAATTTACGCCTTCGGTAACTATGCCGAGCGAGCTGTCACTGGCGGTTTCTTTTACCGAAACGTCGTAGGTGGCCCAAGCGGTCAGCGTGGTGGTGTCTACAAGGGACCAACGGTCGATCCAACGACAGGATTAGCCAGCGATTCAGGCGTGCCGTCTGTCCTAGTAGGTGATATGGACGGTGGCAGCAGCTGTATCGACGGTATTCCACTGGGTGGATCGGGCGGCGTCATTCCTGATGCGGGCCTTTTGGCTTCAGTTGCAGCCGATGACAACTGCTTCTCCTTCATTGAAACCATTCCTGCGGGCTTTGTGCCTCGATTCGGCGGTACCAACGAAGACAGTGCATTTGCGATTGGCGCTCGAGGTTCGTTCAATGTGGGCACAGGCCTCAACTATGACCTGAGCGCGCAACGCGGTTCGAACAAGACCGAATTCTACATTCGCAACACCATTAATGGCTCGCTGGGACCTAATACCCCCAGAGATTTTGTGCCCGGTGGACAGGAGCAAACAGAAACGGTTTACAACCTCGATTTGTCCTACGGCTTTGAAGTTGGCCTAGCATCTGAACTCAACGTCGCTGTTGGTGCGGAATATCGTGAGGAAGAGTTTGACTTGTTCGCCGGTGATCCAGCGTCTTACGCACTTGGCCCACTGGCCTCACAGGGGTTCTCCTCAAGCTCGAACGGCTTTGGTGGCTTCCCCAACGATACCTCTGCAGAGCAGGATAACACCGCGTTCTACGTGGACGTTGAAACGGACCTCACCGACAGGCTGACTGTTCAGGCTGCCGTGCGATACGAAGAATTCAGTAACTTCGACAACACGACCAACTACAAACTTGCTGGTCTGTTTCATGTTACCGACTCACTTCGCCTACGTGCTGCTTTCTCCACAGGTTTCCACGCCCCAACCGCAGGTCAGGCTAATATCACTAACGTGACAACCCAGAACGTTAACGGCACATTGGTAGATCAGGGAACACTTCCCTTGTTTTCCGCCGCCGGTCAGCTGGGTGCTGATTACATCGCGGCAACAAACGACGGCGCGGGTCGACCAGAGTTAGGGCCAGAAGAAGCTGAGAACTTCTCCTTTGGCGTTGGCTTTGATATTGGCGCGTCTACTTGGACAATCGATTACTACGACATTGATGTAGAAGATCGCATTGCTCTGGGTGCCAACGTCGACTTCCTCGCTGCCTTGAACTACACAGGCGGTGGTACCAGCTACGGTACTGTGGGAGAGGCTTTGACAGGTCTGGATCAGGCCGGCGTTATTAATCGACAGGACTTTATTGGCCTCGACGATTTGGCTGAGTTCCGGTTCTTCTCAAACAGTTTCGATACCCGCACCAAAGGTGTTGATCTCGTGGGTAACATGAACTTCGACCTAATGAGTGGCTTCTCAACCATTACGGTTGCGTTTAACTACAACGACACTGAAGTCACAGATCGAGGTAGCATTAACCCAATCAGTGAGGGTCGCGTAGAAGCCTTGGAAGAGTTACTGCCCAATGTGAAGGGCAACGTTGCTTGGTCACACACTCAAGGCAAGTGGCGCACACTGCTGCGAGCTAACTACTACGGTGGTTGGAAATCGACCAGTAATGGCTACAACGTCGATGCAGCGACCTTGGTCGATGCGCAGGTGTCTTACCAGCTTACCGACAGCCTTGAGCTGACGGCTGGTGTGGACAACCTGTTCGACGAATACCCAGACAAGACACCTAACCCAGGTGGTTTGGGCCAGCTCTACCCCGAAGACAGCCCTTTTGGCTTCAACGGTGGTACTTGGTACCTGCAGGGTCGGTACGCTTTCTAAGGAAGTGCCCTACCTAAAATCACCCTCTGGCCAGTTTAATAACCTACTGGTCTGACGGTGAACGAAGAGCCCGAGTCGGCGTCATGCGCCGCCCCGGGTTTTTTTATGTCCGGAGTTTTGTTGTGGCTTGTCCGCTACACATTTAGGAGGCAAGTGTCAGCATGAGACTGCCGCTCGGTATGCAAGGCCGCGCTTGAATTCTCGGTGCCAGCTGGGGCAGGGCGGGGTGCCCGGTTCCTCGTCACGAAGATGTCACCTGAGTAAGGTTAGCGCGAACGCCTTGACCCAACCTAAATATTGGGCATCTTGCCTTCGAACAAGGACCGCTTCGATTCAAAATGTGTGTTTTCCGTATAGCCTTTTCTACGATAGGCAAAATAGGCCACATGCCGGGTGTTATCCGACTGGTTGCCCAGGCCACGGTGCAGTAAGCGATCATCAAAGATCAGACACGAGCCTGCAACCATAGAGTGGGCGCAAGCCTCGGGTGTTTTAGTTTCAGTATTTTTTACCAGGGTCTCGGGTACTGTGCCCTTATGCTGGTAAATCAGTTCATTGAGCACCAAGGATGGATTGCTTAAATGGTTGCTAAGAACGTGGGAGCCCCGAGCAAACTCGGTCGGCCCCATGGCTAACGGGACATCATGTAGGGCGACGAACACGTTGATGGCATGTGCCGGCAGGTGTTCCTTAGCCACATGAGGGGAATCCGTATGCCAGTGCTGCGCCGGGCTGCCGGGGTCAGAAGACACTACACCGCTAAATGAGTGCTCGGCATTTTCACCCAGTATTGCGCTGACAAGCCCCCACCAAGGCATGTCTCGATCTACCATACCAAACTGCTGCGGCGTTATTGGAACATCCCAGCGCCCCGGGGAGCGCTGGACAATCTCGTCGTAGCCCGCGGCACTGCCAATACCTATCTCTTTTGTTCCCAGCGCTGCGCGTATCGCCTGCAACCTCTCCCGGGATACGGCCGAAAGAGCCGCGACCGTATCCGCGTTTAAAAACGGTGACAATAATAAAAATCCATCGGATTCTAGGCGTTGTATTTGCTCGGCCTGTGTGGCCCGCCCATCTTCAGATAAGTCAGATCGAGATTTTGACAATTTAAAGCCTCGTGTTTTAAGTGGTCAGAATCTTGCGCTTGATGATGATTAGAGACTGATGTGCGCTGGTATTAGTTGAGTTTAGTATAAAAAATTCACCGATGAGCTTTCCTTAGCTCCCAACATCGTAAATTTCTGAAGCTTATCTATCGATCAGGTAAAGACGCATTTCATCTAACGCCCCACGTAGGGCAGTCCTCAATAGAAAAATTGCGTGGTGCCTTCCCGGTACGGCGTCTTCAGGGTGTTAACCACCTTGCCGGTGGAGCTGAACTAACCAGTTATCGTGCCGGTGACGTGTTGGTGATTTGATCCCTGGCTAGTATGTAAGCGGCTTTTATAAATAGAGATCGGCCATGCCCTAAATCTGCGTCTTGACTAAAAAATCCATTGAGCTTAGATCCCGCGATACAGGAATATAAAATTTCAGCGCGCTCAGTGCGTTCTTCATCGTCCATCTGACCGTTATTAAATACCCCTGCGAGTAGTTCAATACAACACCTATCCATTTCCGCTTTGTGCACTGCCAACGAAGGGTCGGCTACGGACGCACCAATAGCCTCATACATGACGCCGGTGGTGATGTGGTTTACCGATTTGTTTTCGGTGTAGAAAAAATCAGAGAGGTAATTGATTTTGGAGTCAAAGTCTTGCTCTTTCAACGCCTCCATACCTTCAACGATGGCTTCGCAGCGGTCTTTAAACACTTCGCGTAAGATGTCTGCGGTAGATTTGAAGTAATAGAATACGTGGCTAGGAGCAATACCTGCCTCATGAGCTACTCCAGCCATTGAGGTATTAGAAAAGCCCTGCTTCTCCAGTGCAGAAACAAATCCTTTGATAATACTCTCTCTACGCTTGGCGCCTTTTGGCTTGTTCGGCTTATATATCTGCATTGCGCATTCCGTACTGGCCGTTGGGTGATCGCTTGTAACCTACTCAGTAGCAGTAGGTAAGCAGGATAACACATTTACAATACCGTGTTGAGCACGGTATTCCAAAAATATTTTGTAGTTTCTACTTAGGGACGAAACGAACCTGTCGATTCCTTAGGATCGTGATGCTTACAAAATTGCAGCCTTCGTCAATAATTCAGCAGACGACGCAAATTGGGTGAGTCGAACGAAGAGTACGCTCATCACTTACGGCCCGCCCTCTAAAGGCCTAACGTTCGGTCTTGAGTTGTGAGTAAAGTTTTAGCACCCAGAAAAAAACTATAGCTAGACTCTTTTGGCGATGAAAGTCGTCACTGCACGATCAGTAACGATTAGCAGTTTAGGCGCAAACAAGCGGTGCACTGCGTGCAACGTTGCTAGTTGAAGGTTAAGGCTATAACAATACATGTCGTAAATGGGCCTTGTAGCATTACCTTAACTACCGAGTCGCTTGTGTGAACGTTCGGGGTACTTAGCCATGGGACCCCAAATTGCGTTACGCCTGGGCAATGATTGGACATGGGTTAAAGGTTGGAGATCACCTGGGGATTTTGGCAAGCAATACATGACACCGCGCTGCGGTCGAATGGTGACAAAAGTAGTGTAAAGAGCC
>QXYP01000342.1:4304-5804 GCA_009886815.1 Halieaceae bacterium | reverse complement strand
CCGCCTCTGATGCACCGAATCCCTCAGCGGAAGTCGCCTGCCGCTCGGACAATTGCGCTATCGTTTCAAAGCCATTGCCCACATCAATCGCAAGCACCTCATCGCCCCTACGAAAATCAGCATCACCGGCCGGCCCTCCTTGCAATACATCAGAGAACATAAAGCGATTTTGAAAATCGAAGGCATAGCTGAATCCATAGCCAACATAGGCGCCGGTGCTGCCCTGCGCGTTATCTGCCGCCTGAGTTGTTAGATATGAAAATCCGGGATCCCTGCCGTCTGGAGCTAACGGAGCCGTAATGGCATTGAGGTAGGCCTGCGCGGTTGAGTAATCGTCTGCGGAAACCGGCGCAAGCTCGTCGTACCACAGGTACCAAGACTGAGCGACCAAACTCACAAATTCTTTTTTACCTTCCTCACCGCATGCTTGGTCAACAACCACAGGGGCTCGTCGACTGGCCTCAGTCTGCTCAACTAGGGAATCAAAGATACTCCCTGGAGAGGCCTGTGAGGCTTGAGTGAACATTAAAAAAATCGCTAGCAGCCCATAAAAACGCATCAGTACTCACTTAAAACATTTTGATTTAGACGAAATTGTAGACCAAGTCACATTAGAGAACAGCAAGTTTCATTCGCAAGCCTAATGTCGTTCAGCTATAGAAAGCCAACAAATAGCTCAATCTATAGCGGCTTCGCCGGAAGCAAACTTAGGGACTTTCAGAGGATACAGAAGTCCACTGGGGGGCTGTCAGCCTGCGTTTTCCATCGGAAGCCAGAACCGTGTCCGTAGCGTTAAGTTTCTCTCGATCCCATAACTCGCAGGTCACCTGCTTATGTTTTTGATCTAGGCCCTCACAGTAATTGCTATAGCGGCACAACATAACCTCGGAGCCCTGACCTGTGCGAACCTTCTCAAACCAGTCTGGATCAGCGAGCGCCTGCCTAGCAAAGCCTACGATATCGGCCTTATCGTTCGCTAATAGCGCTTCGGCCTGATCGAAACTGTAGATACCCCCCGCTGTCACTATGGGCGTGGCAAAACCTGCCTCGCGTATCACAGCACGAATTTGCGCCACCGGCTCTACGTTACGCCCCCAAGGCCCCTGCTCATCGGATAAATAAGCGGGCATACACTCATAACCACTTTGACCGGTATACGGATAAGCTGCCGCGCCGACCCGGGGCTGCTTTGCGTCATCAAATTTCCCGCCCCGGGACAGACTTAAAAAATTCATCCCTGCGCCAGCAAAAGCCTTGGCAAAAAAACAGGCATCATCAATGCCGCTGCCTTGCTTGATGATCTCATCGCTAAGGAATCGGCATCCCACCGTGTAGTTAGAGCCCACACTTTCTCGCACCGCCTCGTAGACCTCAAGTGGTAAACGTACCCGCCCTTGGGGGTCGCCCCCATAACCGTCAGTTCGGGTATTGGTGGCCGACAAGAACGACGACATCGTGTACGCATGGGCGTAATGCAATTCAACGCCATCAAGACCTGCC